>JAFCZD010000619.1 GCA_019314525.1 Deltaproteobacteria bacterium | reverse complement strand
TGTCCAAGCCGGGGCATCTTGACGAGGTCGTTGGGCAGGGGTTTCGCTTGTTGGTCTGCACGCGCTGTGGCGCGACGCGTTTGCATGCGCAAGACGTGAAGGCGTTGCAGAAGCGGGGCGATATCTTCGAGCCAGTGGAGGTGTATGGGACGGGAGGGGCTGGGCCCTTTCGGTGAGGCGTGGGGTTGGGGGTTGGGGTTTGGGGTTTGGGGGTTAGCCTCGGAGTCGTCTTAACCTCGGGTGTTGGAGATCACGGCCTTCTGACCCTCGTGATCGGCTTGGTTGAAGTTGCTCACCAACGTTAACGTGCGCTGCTTGAGTTGGAGTGATTGCTGGTTGCGGATGTTGATCAGCTCCTTGGCTTGGTCGAACTTCTGAATGGCGGTGTCTTGACGCTCGAGTTCGGCGTCGAGGGTGTCGCTGCTCATCGCACCATCTGGGGCGAGCATCCCATCATAGCTTGTCTGAACCACGCCGTTTTGGCCCCCATGGGACTGCTTCGCGAAGATCGCCTTGCCATTCATGTAGGCTGCGTCGCTGACATCCTGGCTGTAGTTTGGATCCCGGGCGATGCTGTCTTCCCAATCTCTTATCGCTGCGTCGTATTTGTCCTGGTCCACCATCTCCGTCTCTGGGTCGATGAACTCTTCGGTCATTGGTTTCTCGTACGGTGACCAAGCAGCAGGCATGGGTATCAAGTCGTATTTCTCCGCGAGGTCTGAGTTGTTTGCGACGAACTGTGGCCAATGCTTGGCAAAGGCCTCAGCGCTGATCGTGCCGTTTATGCCGTGTTCCCGGACGAACGCCTTGAGGAGCGCAACTTCTTGTTTTCGCTCAGCGTAGAGCCCACGCAGGTCGTTGAGGTCATTGATTTGGTTGAGGTTGCCACTGAGCATCTGGTCGCATTCGAGGATCTGGCGCGCGAGCATCAGGGTCTTGGCGTCGGCACCTGAGAGCGCCAGTTCCATGAGCAGTTGATCGATATTATTCGTGCAAATGCGCGCCGCTGGTCTTCGAACTCAAGACGTCCATCGGTTTGGGTAGCTCTCCGGCCGCGGTGGGTGCGTTGAGGGCGTTAGGCACGATGTTTGGAGTAGATTCAATGGATGCTTGCATGATTCCTTTTCCTTTTATCTAGACAGGCTCAGTGGGAATTTCCGTGTGGTGTCTGCGGCCAGGCGGTCCGCGCCGCTCCCTTTGTCTTCACGAGGGTTATCGGCTGCTCCACGCAGAAGTTGCGTCTCTTGGCGTTATCTTTGGTGGAAAAGTGGCACTTTAAGTGCCTGTTGGTGAGTGAGTCTCCCAACTCGTGGTCAAGGCGCGTGCAGATGTGGCAGGCGGTTGCCTGGATCTTCTTCACAGTCGTTTTGGGGATGTGGTTTTTTCGGGGGAGTGGTCTTGGGACGGCTAGCTCTTAGCCGCGGAGGATGGCGAGCTGCCCTTCGTGTTGGATGCGCTGCATGGCCTCGAGGCGTTGCAGCGAGGCGTCGGCGAGGCGCTTGGCTTCGGTGACCGCGTCTTGCGCGATCTCCTCCATGCCAGAGGCCTTCTCTTGTCTTGCGTCGTGGATAGACCGCTGGGCTTCAAGATCCTTGATTTTACCGCTGAAGAGCATGTCCTTGCCTGCCGCCTCGCTGGTTACCCTTCCTAGGATGTTTGTATACTTTCCAACTTGCGCCAAAGCGCCTTGGCTGGCTTGCTCGACAGCGTTTGTTACCGCTTGGTCCACCGCCTTTTGCGCGCCCTCACGGGCCGCTTTGGTGAGGCCTTCGTTGGCAGCGTCTGCCACTGAGCCTTGCACGCTGGCGAGGGCTTTGTCCGTCGCCTTCCCTGTGATGCTGTCAAGGATGCCACTGCCAGCAGCTTGCGCGAGGCTACCACCAATGCCAACGGCCAGCTGCGTCCAGCCCATCACTCGCGTTTCACTGGCGATCTTGCGCAGCTTCTTTGTCACTTCTGCCATCTCGTGCAGTTTGTCGGTACGGGCTGCTTGTTTGTCTTTTTTTGCTTCACTCAGTTTCTGCGTGGCGCCTTGCATCTCTTGCACCACGGCGGCTTCGGCGACGGTGGCACTCTGACAGCAGGCGGGGAGGGCTTGGGCATCGATACGCATGGTCTTGTCCTTTTCTATTGTGCCCCGAGGGAGGCGAGTTTTGTGCGATGGCTCAAACTGAGGGTCTCGATGACTGTGAGTGCTGCTCGGTGGCTCGCTGTTCGCAAGGCCTCGATGGCCTCCCTCTCCTTATCGGCTTCTTGCAATAATTGTTGCCTCTCATTTCGCAATTCTTGTAATTCTGCGTTGGCATCGATGGCGTCAGCCTCACACTGGCTCCTGCCGCACATGCAGCCCGCCTGAGCCAATCGCACGCCAAGCTGCACGTATTTGTCGACCTGTTTCACCAGCGCGCCCAGGCCAGCTTTGGTCGCTACGGCCACGCCGCCCAGCACAGCGCCCAGGATGCCGACGGCCATCGTCAACTCCTCGTTGGCATGAAATAGGGACATGAGCATGGAGGCTGCCATGGTCGCGGCTGCGATGTAGCCAAGGGTGCCTCCTGATGCCACAGCTGCGGCGATGCCGACGACGTTGGCGACGGCGCTGAAGAAGTTTCCAAGCTTCTCCCAAAACCCCGCTGACTCGCGCGCCTCCATCCGAGCGTGGATCTGCTCAAGGCGGTCTTTGGTCTGCGATGCCAGCCGATCAAAGTGCGCGTGGATTTTGTCGCGGGAGCTGGTGATGGCGTTGTCGGCTTCGTTGTTCTTGTGCCACAGGGCCAGAAGGGCCGCGTCGGAGACCGCGTCCATGCTGAGGCTGAGGATGAGGTCGACGCCTGCCTTCATCTTGGCCATGGCGCTGCGCAGGGATGGGTCGTTGCTTGGCCCAAGTCCCTTCTCGATGGCGTCGATGGCGTCGTCGTGCGTGCTGGTGGTGACGTGGTCCCCACCAACGGGCGATCGGGGTGCTGGTGTGGGTTGGCTGGACGCCGGTGCGGGCGTTCCACCCACACCCGCCACGCCTGCGGGAGAAGTCGTGGGGGGGATCATCGTCGGGCTCCTTGCTGCAGGTTGGCAGCGGATACGAGTTTTGTGCGCTGGACGCTGGGCGAGGTACAGGCAGTTCGCCGGGCGACGTCTTCGGCTGTGCTCTCATCCAACAGGTCCACGGTTTCGAGACAGACCAGCGCGCTTTCATAGCGACCACGGCGCTGCTCGAGGGTGGCTAGGGCACGCCAGGTTTCGACGTCGAGGGGATCGAAGCTCACCAGAAGTCGCAATAACTCGCCGGCGCGGCCCGCTTGGCCCGCTTGGCGCAGGCGCTCTGCCTCCATGCGCACCGCGGCGATCTCGGTGGGCTTGAGGTTCACGGCTTGGGCCAAGGTGATGCGTCCCTCGCGGATGTGTTTGTCCAAAGACTGGGCGAGCTTCGAGTTTTTGGCGTAGTGTTTCATGGTCGTCCCCTCGACGTCGTTGGGTTTACACGCGGGT
>JAFCZD010000618.1 GCA_019314525.1 Deltaproteobacteria bacterium | reverse complement strand
GACCTCGAAGGTACCCACAGGTAAAGGCTTGTCTGTGCAGAAGCCTCCCGTCTCATCGGAATGGCACTGCTCGAAACCCTCAGGCAACGCACCACAGAAAATCGCGCAATCGTTCACGCGGCGGCAGCCGATCTTGTAGTCACGACAAAAGGGGCTGTCCTCGCAGGCCCAGCAGCCGTAGGGAGTGGAGTAGCCGCACCCAACGGGAGGGCCGGTGACCTCGCTCTTTGAGCAGCCCACCAAGAGGGTGTAGGTGAGGAGGAATATGACAGGTCGAGAGGTGTCAGCGATCCGCATGGTATTCTCCAGCTAATGATAGGTGTGGCGCAGGTAGGCGTTGTATTCTTCCACTCTAGCATCTCCACGGCACTGGTCGCGCTGTTGCTGTAATCCAGGAGTAGCCTGGGTCATTTTCATCACCACACCCATAGAGGCACCGATCTCCATCTGCCTTTCCATCACACATGGAGGGATCAGGGCTTCCTAGTGGCAACGAATCGGTTGCACGAACGCTAAAATGTTCGCTTCTTTTTGGTTCGCGACTTAGGCCGGGAACGTCTAAACTGCCAGCAGTATGCCGATTCTCTCCACCATTACGCTGATACTCTACGCGCTGGCGAGCGTGATCTTCGTCATCTACCTCTTCAAGCGCGACGATCGCGTGCGCAAGGGGGGGCGCATCCTCACCGCGCTGACCTTGGTGGTGCATTTCGGCACCATCGGCAGCTATTGTGTGCGTGGGTTGCACCCGCTGCTCGGTATTGGAGGGATCCTCAACCTCATCGCCTTCTTCATCGCCCTGGGTTACCTCACGTTGGGGCTGCGCTGGCGCGTGGGCTTCGCAGGTGCCATCGCCTTACCGTTGACCTTAGCCCTGGTGGTCAGCGGGCAAATCGCCCCTCGAGTCGCCGCCGCCGGGGGGGCCTCGGCGATGCTCGGTAAACTGCACCTGGTGTTGGTGGCCATGGGCGTCACCGCCCTCTTTTTTGCCGCCGTGGTGGCTGTGGCTTACCTCAGACAGGACCGCGCGCTACGCAGCAGTCAGTTGGCGTCCCTCGATCAGCGAGGGCCCGCGTTGACGACCCTCGACGCCATCGGCCTGCGCTTGATCGTGGTGGGCGCGCCCCTTTTCCTCTTGGCGGTGGTTACAGGCGTGCTTTGGTCTCTTCGCCTCGATGGAGCGGTTTGGCGTGTGGAGCACCTGCTCTCGGGTGTGATCTTGGTGATCTTCGCGGTGTTGATCGTGGCCCGCCTGACGGTGGGCTGGCGGGGGAGGAAGGCTGCGTTGCTGACGTTGAGCGGCTTCAGCCTAACGGCGTTGGTGTTGGCGATTTACGTAGCGCGGAGGCTGCTTTCCTGATGCGTTTTGTCGTTGTTGGTTGTAGCTATCACAGGACGCCCGTGGAGCTGCGTGAGCGCTTGGCGTTCACACCAGCGGAGATCCCTGGAGCGCTGACGCAGCTCACGTCGTCACCTGGTGTGAGCGAGGCCATGCTGGTCTCCACCTGCAATCGAGTGGAGATCTATTGTGTGGGCCCCGAGGTGGAAGAGGTCGAGCGGGCATGCTGCACGCTCTTGACGGAATCCAAGGGGCTCTCGCGAGACGATGTTTCCCCCTACGCCTTTCGTTACAGCGACGCTGAGGCGCTGACGCATATCTTTCGTGTGGCTTCCAGCCTCGACGCCATGGTGGTGGGCGAGGCCCAGGTCATGGGGCAGGTGAAGGACGCCTACGCGCTGGCGCGCCAAAACGAGAGCATCGGGCCCATGCTCGGGCGCTGCCTCGATCGGGCCTTCTCTATCGCCAAGCGTGTGCGCACCGAGACCGAGATCGCGCGTCACCCCGCGTCCATCAGCTCGGTGGCAGTGGACCTCGCAGCGCGCATCTTCGAGGACCTCAACGCGGTGAACGTGCTCATCGTCGGCGCCGGTGAGATGGCCGAGTTGGCAGGGCGGCACTTACAATCGCATGGCACCAGCAAGCTGCATGTGGTCAACCGCAGCCTCGAAAATGGGCGCGTGTTGGCCGAGACCCTCGGCGGGCACGCGTTGCCCTTCGATACCCTTCATGAGCAGCTTGTCTGGGCCGATGTGGTGATCACCTCCACGGGCAGCCCAGAGCCCATCATGAGCAAGAAGAGCCTCGGCAATGTGCTCAAAGAGCGCAAGCAGCGCACCTTGTTGATCGTAGACATCGCCGTGCCGCGAGATGTGGAGCAGAAGGCGCGAGGGTTGGATAACCTCTACCTCTTCGATGTCGATGCGCTGCAGCAAGTGGTGGGACAGAACCTGCAGGCGCGGCGCAAAGAGGCTGTCGTCGCCGAAGAGATGGTGGTCGACGAGGTCGAGGCCTTCTCGAGCTGGATGCGCTCGCAGAGCGCGGTGCCGCTGATCAAGGAGCTGCGCCAGCACTTCTCCGAGATGGCGCAGGTGGAAGCGCAGAAGACGATCCGTATGTTGGGGCTCAGCGGTAAGGACGCCAAGACCCTCAAGAAGCTCGCCAATGCTATCGTGGGCAAGCTGCTCCATGGCCCCACCACCGAACTCAAGCGCTCAGCGAGTTCACTCGAGCACGCTCGCCTCACGGACGCAGCGCGGCATCTTTTCCAGCTGCCGAGTCGCCGCCCCAACCTTCAGGGGGATCCGGAGTCCTGATCAGCCGGGTGCACGATCAGTCGTCCCGTCATTCGACTGGAGCCTACTTCTTCAGCGCTTCGGGAGCAGGGCATGCAGGCCCTGCTGGCGGTGACAGTTGACGCATGCGCTGCGGAGACCTTTGAGGCGCGCAGGGTCAGGGGTCTTGACGAGCAAGGTCGCTTGATTCTGGAGCAGCTTCAGGGAGCGGCCCAGGCGCTCGCTGGGTTGCCGGCGAGCGAGCTTTTTGGCTCTCCCCTCAATGACGCGCGCTGCTCGTCTCGTGCCGTCTTTGTCGCCGCTTTCGAGGCGACGCGTGGTCTCCTGGAAGTCGCGGAGGAGCCGGCGCATCTCGCCACCGGAAAAAATCATGCGCTTCTTTTTGGCCTTGGGCCGTCGGCGCTGGGACGAGGCTTTTTTCTTAGGGGTCAAGGGCTGGACGTCTGGTGAAGGCTTCTTCTCAGGTGAACCGCCCGTGCAGGCTGTCGCCACCAAGAGCGTGAAGCTGATGAGGGTGCGCCTTATTGTAGCCAAAGTGCATTGCTCCCAGCGGCGTTCACGTCCGCTTGTGCATAGTCACCAAGGCTCTCCGCTTGGCGTTTCGCCCGTGAGAGCACCACCTCGATGGTTAGCTGATGGCGGCGTCCCGTCCCGCGGGCTTCGCAGAGCAGGACGACCCTGCCGTCTTCGTCGTGTTCACCTCTATGTGTCGCCTCGTCGTCGTCATTGCGCAGAAACACCGAGTACGCGATACGCCTCAATCGGTGGTGTTGGCGACTCTTGCCAAAGAGCCTCTGACCGAGGAGGATCCTTTTTCCATCGCAGAGGGCGCGCCCTTTGCCCTTGATGAAGGGTGCGTGGCAGGGCTCGCCACGAAGCAGCTGGTTCCAATCGGCCGCCTTTGCAAGCAGGCGCTTGCCACGATGAATACCGCTCCGCGCCGCCCGCTCTGTCTCCATCTGGGCGTTGGAGGTCAGCATCCCTGGCCGCGAACGTGACCCAACCCCGGCCTCTGGATGACTTCGGCATCGCTATAAGGCTCCTACGACGTTGATCAGGTTGACGATCGAGGAGACGGTGTGGCGCCTGAAGGTGCCCCGCTTCTGGCTGCGCTCTTGGTCTTGGGCGGTGGTGCCAGCCTTTCGGTCTTCAGCGCTTGGTCGGTGACCACTCTTGAAGGCGGGGTCTGCGGCTCGCGCTCGCGCGATCAAGGTGAGGCGAACCCGTCCGGGAGGAGCGCCCAAGCATTCTGGTTCGGTGTCGTTGATCCTCGTATGCGCCCACTCATCCTTACGGGGATGTGTGTGGTCTTCCTCGTAGCGGCCGTTGCGGTTGGCATCGCAGGCCCAGGCGAGCTGCAAATCCTCGATGCCCTCTGCGACGGTCTCCACCGCCTTGGCGTTGTCAGCTGATGCCATGTCTGCTCGCGTCCAGGTGACGAGGGCAGGATAGGGGCGCCTCCTGTCCACCGCAAAATAGCGTATGCGTGTCGCACCACTCACTCGTGTCACCAATGAACCGCGCGCATAGCCTCCGGGCGGGAAAATGTTGATCTTGGCGGGTGGGTTGAGTTTGCCATCCGCTGCGTGGGGGAGCTCGTAGAACACGCCCAGGGGGCGGGGGGCGCCTGTGAGTCGCAGCAAGGTGCAGTAGCTGCTGCCGCTGCTGCCGCGCGCGGAGAGGATCAATCGGTCTCCTTGTCGGAAATGTCCCGCGCTTCGCACGAGGAGCGGGCCCTCGGGTGTGGAGGTGGGCATGGGGGCCATCAACAAAGCGCTTCCGAGCCTTCCGATAGCTGGGTCGTTAGCATAGGCGACGCTGAAGGAGTCTGCCCCGCTCTCATCGGGGCAGCGCTCAGCAGGCGTCGAAAGCAAATTGCAGTCGTTGTAGACGCGAAGCGCCACCAAAGAGGTCGGTCGCGTCTTGTCGGCTAGGCCGTCCCAACGGCGCACCGCGCCCTTGCAATTGCTGAGGCCGATCCCCGCCTGGCGCAGTTCTTTTTTGATGAAGGAGAGGGCTCCTTTGAGCGCTCGGCGACTGCGCAAATCGTGCAGCTCGTGCTCATAGCTCGTGGATTGACGGCTCAGCATCCAATAGATGCCCCCGGCCAGCAGCACGAATGCCGCCAAGGTCCCCATGAGTTCACTGCTGGTGAAGCCGTGATCAAAGCGTTTCATCAGTAGAACTCTCGGTAGGTTTCGATTTGAGGGTTTCCC
>JAFCZD010000617.1 GCA_019314525.1 Deltaproteobacteria bacterium | reverse complement strand
GGCCAAGGCATCTCCAGCGCGCTGGTCAGCGCCCACGCGGGCAGCCCACGCTGCGCTTCACGCAGGGGGTGACGATAGCTGTAGGCCGCCACCTGCACGGTGAAGAAGCGTTCCGCGCTCTGCTCCAACGCCTGCTGCAGGCGACGTGACTCGAGCTCGGCGATAGTGCCCAGGGTCATGTCGAGGCGCCCCCATTCATCGCGCGCCAGGGCGATCAAAGCGTTGTAGCTGGTACAACTCGCCTCCGTGGAGAGTACAAAGGTCCACGCCGTCAAGGTACCGTTCACATCTTCTGTGGGCACAGCCACGCACGTATGCAGTGGCTGCGCATAAGGCCCCTTGGCCTGAGCGTAGGCGCGCGCCCAATGCTCCGCGAGGGGCGCTGAGATCGCAAACTGAGCGACGAAATCCCGTGTGGCTGTGGTGGAGGAGAGGATGTGCTCTCGCAAGGGGAAGTGCAGGCTCAGCTGCTCTGAAGACGAACGTTGCGTGGAATCTTCAACGCCCACACAACCCAGAGTGAAGAAAGCACAGAGCGCGGCAGTCAGGATGCATTCCGTAGTACGATCTCGTACACGTTTCATCGGCAACCCCTCGTCGTCTTCGGGTGATAGTTTGGCTATTTTTACCTATGGTACACGATCCAGCCCAGAGTTGGCTGAATTATTCGCATGATATTACCCACTTACGCACACCAGTGGGGAAATGTGCGTGATGTGTTACAGGACGCCAACGTCCTGCCGCTTGACCCAACCCTCGAGTCCGTTGGGCAGGCGGATGCGAACCCAACCCGCGGATTCCCCTTCAAGGCGCACGCGATGACCTGCGTGAAGCTTGAACGTGCTACGCGCCGAGGGCGTGGGTCCCTCTCGAACCTCCACACGCTCGGGGAGCAGAATTCCATCGTGGGTGGCACGATCGAGGTGAATCCTTCCAGCGAGAAAAAGCGCCGCGACAAACGCCAAGAGCGCCACGAAGCTGTTCACGGCGATCACCCCTGCCCGAGCGGGGCCTGCCTTGACAAAGCGAAGCGCGAAGAGCATCGCGAACATCGACCACCAGAGCACCAAGAAGAGCGTCCACCAGCCTCCAGACTCCATCCCTCGCAACCAGCTGTCGACGAGGCTCTGCTGCTGCACGCCTTTGAGCACGTCTTTGACTTTTCGCCCAACGATACGCCGCACGACCTCGAGGTTATGGGCTGCGTCCACGCTCGAAGGTTCGAGGGCCAAGGCGCGCTCGAAGTTGTAGATGGCGCGCCCCAACTGCCCCAAACGAAAATAGGCGCAGCCGAGGTTGTAATAGAGAGCGGCGTGTCGCAGGGGCAACGCCTCGAGACGCTCGAGACCCTCCGCAGCTCCAGCGTAATCACCCTTATAATAGGCGCCGAGGGCACCTTGATAGGCCTGATCCACGGTCTCCGCGTGCACAGGCGCCGCAGCGACGAGCAAGCTACCAAAGAGCAAAGAAATGCATGCCCTCATGACGGCACCTGCCCGCGTGGTTCACTTGGTAGGGAACGCCCGAGAGCGCGGATCACATCCACGACGCGTTCCAGGGCGCTCTTGAGTTCAGCTTCGCCAGACGAAGCTGGAGCAAAACGCGCGAAGTCACAGGCCTCGAGCTCCTCAAGCAGGCGATGCACAAGCGCCGCATCGAAGCCGCCATCACGCATGCGCACCCCAAGCTCATCATGGGTTAGGCCCTCGCTCCGCTCATGGAGCAAATGGGCCACCTGCTCCCGCAGCGCCGCCGCGAGCTCTGCGTAACCCCGGCCAAATTCGCCCGCCTGAGCGCAACGCCGAGCGCCGCTCAGATGCTCTTTGACACGACGGGCTGCCGCCCGGCCAAGGGAACGCTCCGTCTGTCGGGAGAGCTGGGCTCTGAGCCGCGAGACCACCACCAAAGCTGTGAAGCCCAACATCGGCAGCAGAGCCAGCAGGAAAAAATGCAACGCGAGAGGCGAAGCAGGCGGCCGGTCTTCAATCGCGGAGGTGGCTGCGCGAGGGGGCCTGATGTCATCAGCCCCCACCACGTTCTTTGTCGCATCAACCCCACCCCCTGAAGAGGGGACCTTGCCGCTCACGTGGAGCACCAAAGGGCGCGTCTTTGCCTCACCATAAGCTCCTCGCAGCGGGTCAAAGAAAGGCAGGACAATGGGCGGGACCTGCAAGCGACCGCCCTTGGTGGGCAAGATGACATACTCGAAGACCTTCTCGCCTTCGATGCGGCGCTCATTGCGGATACGGTCGGTCACTTTGGGTTGGTATATCTTCAGCCCTTCCATGGGACCAAAGCTGGGCAGCGCCAGCTGTCGCAGGTTGCCATGACCCCGCACCACCACCTTGAGCGTCGATGCTTCGCCTGCCTTGAGCCGGTCTCGCGTCAAAGAGGCGACAAGCTCGAAGCGGCCAACGTTTTGCTCGGGGAAGTCCTTTGGCTGGCCCTGCTCCGGCAGCGCTCGCACCTCGATCTCTACCTTCTTGCTCTCGACCTGCTGGGAGCGTGAAAAGTAGCTCCCAGCGCGTACCAGCGCCTTCATCGACCCAACGACGATCTTGCCTGAACGCTGGGGAAAGAGCGCTCGACGCAAGAGCACAGCCCCATAGAAGGTGCGCCCTTGCAGCGTCTCCTGAGCCCACTCGAGCCTGCGCGGCGAGCGCAGCTCGTCGCTCCAGAATCCATCGGTGGTGGGTTGCTTCAAGGTGCGGAAGCCGTTGACATCCGATTGGGTATAGAGCTTCCAGATGGCCACGACCTGCTGGCCAACATAGACCTTCTGCGGAGTCAGGGTTGGGGCGATGAAGAGTGGTGGGAGGAGATCGGCGGGGTTGGGGGGCACATCCCCTCCAGAAGGAGGCCTCGTTGCCCCAGGGACATCTGTTGCTGTTGGCGGGGCGTGTGCACGTGCCCTGCCGCGCACGGTGACCGTCACCCTATTCGAACGCACCCAGCGCCCCTTGAGCAACACCTCTGCCGGGCCTATGTTGAAACGCCCCTCACGCTCTGCGAGAGCCATGGAGCCATGGGTCTCCTGTCGACGAACCTTCCAGTTGATCACCTGAATGCTCTGGGAGCTCGTCTCACGACCGATACCGCGTAAGCCTCCAAGCTTGGGGGGGCGATATTGGTCGTAGCCACCGCGGCCATCGATCTCGATGGAGACTGTGATCTGAAGCATCTCCCCCACACGCAAGAGCTGACGATCAACCTCGAGCCGAACCTTCGCCACCTGCGCTGACGCTGGCCTAGGCGCTGCGAAGAGACACGCCACCGCCAGGACGGTTTGGGCCCAAAAACGCACACGCCGATATGAGAGGCCCTCGCGCATCATCTACCAATCCCTGGCTGGTTTGCGATACCCACCCCGCAGCATGCGCGCCCGGCGGCGCTGGAGGTTTTTGTCATTGCGGTCGAGGGCATCAAGGACCTTGTTCAAGCGGCGCATCTCCGGCTTCTGCTTCTGCTTCTGCTTCTGCTTCTGCTTCTG
>JAFCZD010000616.1 GCA_019314525.1 Deltaproteobacteria bacterium | reverse complement strand
GGGGATTCCCAAAGCTTGCCGAAGGTGAGGGTGTTCTGAGTGGAGGCTTGCACCTCGAAGCGGAAATTCTTCCCATAATTCGAGTCCCAAGTTTTGTACTCTTTGGAGCTAACCCCAGCTCGCTCGTAGTTCTCTTGGGGGCATGGGCCACTGCAACCGCAGTACCAGGACTTGAGGTTGTATCGTTCAACGTTGAACCACACCTCGAAGGAGCGGGCGTCGCCGGGGATCGTCAGGTCTGCTGCGCCTTGGTCGTCGAGGACCTGCTCGGTCCAGTCGCCTTGGTCGTTGAAGCGGTAGTAGGCTTTGACCTCAGGAAAGGTCACCTCGCAGCAGCCGTAACCATAGCAGTGAAAGGTTGTGGCGAAATAACCCATGCTGTGGCTGCCATCGATGATGTGATACATGCGTTTGGAGTCGTAGCGGATGCCAAGCTCTCCGCCGGCGACGAGGGGGGACAAGAGGTGGGGGCCGCTAAAACCTTCAGTGAACGAGATCCGCCCAGGGCTGGCGCTGGCGCTGTCTGCTTTGCCGCCAGGGTTTGTGGCCATGCTGTTGGCTGTATTCACGGGTGTTTGCGTGTCGTCGGCACCGCAGGCGCTGAGACATGCCACTAAAAGCGCGGTAATTGCTGTGTTTGTTCTCATCGTTTGTCTCCCAAGGTTGGAGGTTTCACAGACAGCTACGCGGGACCGTGAAAAACCTTCCCACGCATTATCGGAAGATTGTCGACCATGAAGATGCTGTCGGCGATGATGTCGGCAGGGCGGATATCACAAGGGAGCGTGCGATGCGAGCGAACAATTGGGTGAGCCTTGGGATCGTGTGTGGGTGCATGGCGTGCGGCACCGAATCGTCGCCCCTTGATGGGGGCGTTGTTGACGCGCCACCCTTCGACGCTCCTAGCCGCCAAGACAGCGCGCCCCCACCCCCCTCATGTGCAGGGCAGGGGGGCAGCGCTGCGGTGCAGGAGCCCGTGCATCTGCGCAACATCAAATGGACGGGGACCTCCTGGTTTGCCTCGGCCGCTATCGTCGATCTCGACAACGACGGTACGATGGAGTTGGTGGGGGCCTTCTATGACCTCTTTGTCTGGGACGCCGAGGGTAACGAATTGGCCCGCGCGGAATCCGGTCAGCATCATGAGGGCCGCATCTACGCGCCCGCGGTGATAGCGGACCTCGATGGCGATGGCGTGATGGAGATCGTTGTGGGCGCGGGTAAGAAAGTGGCCGCCTATGAGTACGTCGCCGAAGGTTTGCGTATCAAGAGCGGCTGGCCACAGCTCGCCGGGCGTGAGGGTGAGAGCTATGAGGTGCGGGGGCTAGCAGGCGCCGATCTCGATGGTGATGGAGCGATCGAGATCGTCGCCACCACCACCGTTGATGGGGACGGCTCGCAGGTGTGGGTCTTTTCGCCCAACGGCGCGCTCTACCAGCCCGCGGGGCTCACGGCGTGGCGTGCCTGGCCGCGCTACAACTTCGACAGCGGCGAGGGCAACGACGCGGACGCCAACGGCATGGGCCATGGCGGCTACGGTTGCTACGGGCTCAACGTCGGCGTGGGCAATATGGACGACGATGACGAGCTGGAGATCATCGTGACTTACGACAACCATCACATCAACGCGTTCAATCACGACGGTACGTCAATCACCGCTTCGAGTTGGTATACGAACCGCGACTCCGACTACGCCGACCAGCCTCTCGACTGGGGGCAGTTCATTCGCTGGCTCGACCCCGCGGTGGAGGACGACCACTACCACCTGCACACGGGCACCTGGCCGCACCCGCGCGAGCAGAGCTGGCTGCAGTGGACCGCCTCACCGCCCAACGTTGTGGACATCGATGGTGATGGGAAAAACGAAGTGGTGGGCGTGTCCAACGCCGAGAGGAATGTGCCCTACGAGACGGTCTTCGAGGCGGTGATGGTGCTCGAAGGTGATTACGCCAGCGAAGACCGCAGCGCTCGGCGCTTGGCAGGTTGGGAGAGCCTGCCCCATGGCGCCGCCCCTCAGATGCGCCCAGAGGGCTGGTATCCTCCCTCGAGCATGCCCTCGCCAACGCACGTTGACCTCGATGGCGATGGCAAGCCGGAGACGATCTTCCCCTCACGCGATGGACATATTTACGCCATCAACGCAGAGGCGGCGGAGATGTGGTCGTATGATTTTCGTCAGGGACGGCCGCTGCTCTATGCCACCGAGGTGACCGTGGCCGATCTCAATCGCGATGGTCGCCCCGAGGTGATCTTCTCCACCTGGGGCGCGCCCGAAAACCCGGGTGCGGGCTACTTGGTGATCCTCGACGCTGCGGGTCACGAACTCTTTGCCCTTCAGGTGCCGGAACAGGGAGACAACGGCAACGGCATCGGGCTGCCCGCGGCGCCCGCGCTGGGTGACCTCGATGGTGATGGCGAGCTGGAGATCGTGCTGCAATCTTTCGAGCATGGCGTCGACATCTACAGCGTGCCTGGCTCGGGGACCGCGTGCATGCTCTGGCCTACAGGTCGCGCCAACCTGCTAAGGAACGGGCAGGGGCCTCATTATGTGCGGTGAGCATGTTCACAGAACTCAGCATCCCGTGCAGGTGATGCTCCACCGATAGCTCGCTTCGAGTTCGTTGATCTGAGTGATGGCGATTGCATCGGGCGCGGCGTTGGTGCCTCCAATGCTCAGGGTCTTATCCTCCAAGTTATCGTAACCCTCGCGGGCTCGATAGATCTCATCGATGATGGCGGTGACGGCTGACTGGCTCATGCCGTTGTCCTTGAGGCTTAGGGTTTGCAGGGATACAAGGGGGCCGAGCGCCCCGGGTTCTGCGCCGGTGAGTTGGGTGGCAGGGAGGCGGAGATATTTCAAGTTGAGCAGCTTTCCTAACTCGGCGGGGATGCTGCCGCCCAGCGGGTTGTTGCTGAGGTTGAGGGCGATGAGCTTGGGGAGGTTGCCCAGCTCGCGCGGGATGCCGCCGCTCAGGTTGCAGGAGTCGAGATAGACAGAAAAGAGGTTGGTCAGGTTGCCGAACTCCACGGGGATGCTGCCACCCAGGGGGTTGGCGCCGAGATCGAGAGACGCCAGGTTGGCGAGGCTGGCCAACTCCACAGGGATACCACCGCTCAACTGGTTGGAGTCAAGGGAGAGAGACGTCAGGTTGGACATATTGGCGAACTCCACGGGGATGCCACCGGTGAGCTGGTTGGAGCCAAGGGAGAGAGACCTCAGATTGTGCATGGTGGTCAGCTCCAGAGGAATGGAGCCACTCAGGTCGTTGTGGCTGAGCAGGAGGTACCCCAGGTTGGTCATATTGGCCAACTCCACGGGAATGCCACCCGTTAGATTGTTGGAGCTGAGAAAGAGAGAAGAGAGCTTGGTCATGTTGGCGAACTCTACAGGGATGCTTCCGCTGAGTTCATTGCCGCTGATAGTCATCTCCACTTGGGATCACCACCCGAGTTGGTCATTAATACACCGGAGGCGATTACGGGTATTTTTGATG
>JAFCZD010000615.1 GCA_019314525.1 Deltaproteobacteria bacterium | reverse complement strand
GCATGAGCACCGGGCTTGGCGAGAGGCGATAACTTTCAACAAACACCGACTGTTAACCCGCTTGGGGATGGGTTGCGCTCGATGGCAGGCTTCTTGCTTGGTTTGTTGCAGTTGAAAGGTGGATATCCTGGAGGAGTTCCCCATGAAATTCTACGGCCGATTTCTGCTCACCTTTGGGTTGGCCCTGCTCACACCGACCTCTTCGGCGTACGCCACGGGGAAACGCCCTGTCAACGGTCTGAGCAAGCAGGAGCGACAACACTACCAGGGACTTGTGGGCACGAAAATGCGACGCAGAGTTCGCTACCTGATGAAGGTGGAAAAGTCCCACATCCCGCTGCTGGATATCTCGACATTGGTGGGGGGCTCGAAAGCTTATTACCCCGAGAGGGGCGAGGCGGTGCTGACCAAGCTGCTAGGCTCTGGCTATACCCTTGAGCAAAAGCGGGGAAGAGACGGGGAGAAGCGCCTGCAGATTCGATCCGTGTCCGGGAATAAATTGATCGTTCTCAAGCATGCCGACCGGTGGGTCCAGGTTCGCGAGAAAATGAATGACGGTCGCGAACGCGAGCTGACGCTCAACTTCGACTACGGATCGCCAAGCGCATGGGGCACGATTCCGAGGCGAACAATGCTCACGGGCATCACCCGCACCTATACGTCAGACGAAGGCCCAAAACAGACGACCGATCTCCAGCGCGAGACCCGGTGGGACCGGGGGTCGGGTACCCTGGTGATTTACCCTTGGGAGATCAAGAGCACCTCGCGGAAGTGACGTCAGATGTGATCCCAGAGGCCAAGGTCTCGCCATGAAACCCTCGTGTAGCCCCACCCGCGACGCAACTACTCTTGAGCGCGAGGCCGCGGCCATGCTCGCCGACGCGCTCGTCCAACCCGATGCGCTGCATCTGCCGGGCGCACGCGAGCGTCATCGCCGCCTGCTCGAGGGCGCGATGAATTCCGCGCATGGCGCCCTCGCCGCCAGCAAGAACGGAGGTGGTGACGCGAGCACGATCACGGGTGCACGCTCTACGTTGGTGAAGGCCCACGCTGCCCGCGCGGAGGATGCGCGCCATGGGGCGGGCCAGCTTTCGCGAGGCGCCCAACGGGCCCCAACGCGCGAGGCCTGCGATGACGGCTGGCAGCGCGTCGAGGCCATCGTTGCCGTGGCGGAGGCATCTGCAGACGCAGCGGCGCGCTTAGCGCTCGAGCTCGACGCCGCCGCCGTGCACAAGGCCGCCGTGCACAAGGCTGCTCGGGCGGCAGAGGCCGCGGCGCGGGAGGCGCGGAAGATCGTCGACGAGCGGAACCACGCCTATACGTTCCACACCGACCCTGGTTTTTCGTTCGGGGAGGGCTGGTACCTCGCGGCCGCAGCAGCCCTTGCGGGCGTGGCCATTCAGATCGAACCCGATCAGGCGCAGACGCTTCAGGCGGAGCGCTTTGTTCGTGACGCGGGGCTGAGTGCTCAGCTAACGCCCTATCGCTCACGCCCGCGCGCGAACAAGCACCTCCCCGATATTATCGCGCACGCTTTCCATGCCAACCCGCTCTCGGCTCAGCGTGCGCTTCGGGCCGCGTTCCTTGGCGATGCATCCATCGGCGACGCACCCATCTCGCCGGCGGTGATGCAGTGGACCGATGGAGTCCTCGCTGGCGCTTCTTCGGCAAAGAAGGTCCTGCTTTGGGTTCGCCACTGCGCGTACCATTCGACACGAAACACGACCCACCCCGAGATCGTCGAGCTGACCCAGCGAGCACTCGCGGCCGGGTGCGTGCCCATCCTTTTTGGCGACGCTGTTGGCGATGGTGAGGTTCCGCTGGGCGCCGTCGACCTGACGCTCTGCTGGAAGGAGCCGCTCTTTCAGGGTGCCGACATGCGGCGCGCACAGCTGCAGCTCTTCGAGCATCTGAAGGGAGCGCACGCGCTGGTGGGCCAGCTCGGCGTCACCACCGCGGGCATGGACGGCCCTGCGCTCATGGGCCTCCCGACGATGTACCTCACGGCGGCCTCCAACGTTCGCATGCGCGAGTGGGTCGGAAGCATTCCGGGCTACGAAGAGGTTGTGCGCAGCGAAGGCTACCTCGAGGGTGTCAGCGACACGTTGGGTCGATGGGCCTCGACAGGGCCCTGCCCCTAGCGCGGCACGGAGCTTGAAACGCGGGCCCAGACGTATCCGGTATCTTGCCACCTTTGCACCCTCATCACGCGAACCGTGCTCTTGGGCTTTAGCCCACCAATCACGCGGCTCATGACGCCCTCGTCGCTGGGTGGCGCGTAGCGCAGATTGCTCGCTTGGAGGGTGCGCAGCAGCTTGCCCACGAGGGTCTTGGGCCGCGCGCCCGCCGCGATCTCGAAGTAGGTTTTGCGCCAGGTGCCGTTGACATACTCGCCGAGGTAGACCCAGCCCATGCGCTGACGCTGCCGTGATTTGACGACCGTCGCCTCCACGGGCTTTTTCGCCTGGAGCTTCGGCGCTGGCATGCGCCCGGCCTTGACGCATGCCACCTTTGAGCCCCCTTCGCAGGCGCGGCGCAGCAGAATCGCCGCCTGGGCTTCGTCCTTGCGCACGCCATCGCCCGCTGCGTAGAGCTGAGCGAGGATGCGGCATGCAGCACCCAGCTTCTCGTCGCAGAGCTTCTGCAAGATCGTCGCAGCGCGCTTGGCCGAACGAGTGACCCCAACACCGCCACGGTACATGCGCGCCAGCTCAAGGCAGCTTACCTTCTGACCAAGATCACATCGGCGCTGACAGTCGGCTCGGTCGCCTGGGGTGCAGCGCCTCTGCCCATCGTCACGGGAGAGAAGATAGGTGCTACCGGCGACGACCCCACCGAGGAGCGCTAGGGCCAGCATCACCAGCATGAGGCCTTTGGCTCGGGGCCGAGGGTGCGTCTTGGTGGGCTCCTTGGGTTCCTCGGGCTCGGGCTGTTTGGGCTCCTCAGGCTCCTCAGGCTCCTCAGGCTCCTCGCCCCCACCGGCGTCTGCCTCTAGCGCGCTCGCTAACTCGCGTTGCAACTCAGCCATGGATTGCTGACGAGCTTCTGGGTCTTTGGCCAGCGCTCTGAGCACGACGCCCTCGAGGGCTTTTGGAATCTCAGGGCGCTGCGGCCTTAGGGCAGGCGGGGCCTGGGCCAAATGCTTGGCGATCAGCTCGCCGAAGCCCTCGGCATCGAAGGGCACGCTGCCACAGAGCAGCTCATAGGTGATGACGCCAAGAGAGTAGATGTCGGTGCGTGTATCAACGGACTTGGCGCCATGACACTGCTCGGGCGACATATAGAGCGGTGTGCCCAGAAGCTCGCCTGTGCGCGTACGAACCATGGAGGTCTCACCGAAGAGCTTGGCGATGCCAAAATCCACGATCTTCACGCGCTCGCTGCCGCTCTGATCGTCGGGAAGAATGAAGATATTGGCTGGCTTGAGATCACGGTGCACGATGCCCGCCTTGTGGGCCGCCTCGAGCACGGACGCTACCGCGTCGACAATACGGCC
>JAFCZD010000614.1 GCA_019314525.1 Deltaproteobacteria bacterium | reverse complement strand
GAGCAGCGGGATCCGCTCGCCGCAAAATTTGTAGTCTGGGCCGGGCGCGACTGCAGATCCACTCGGGATCTCACCCTGATTCTCCGTGACGAGCTCGGCCCGGGCGGCTTCGACACGGCCGTCTGCTCGGCTCGCACCGCGCTGGGGGAGCTGCGGTGGCCAGGTTTCGGCAAACAAGCCTTCATGAACCTGCACACCGCCATGACCAGGGCCATGTCGTTCGAGGATCTCGGCGCCGCGATTCGGTTCGGCGAGTCCTACCTCCACGTGTCTCACGACCAGCGCCTTCTGCGCACGTTGGTCATCTTCCACCGTCGGTCGGGCGACTTTCAAAAGGCCCTCGACCGGCTCGAGAGTCTGGACCCGGACCCGTGGAACGACAAAACACGCGTGGATCTGCTGCGAAACCTGGACGTGATGGCTCTCCGCAGGACCCGAAAGGAGCTCATTCTCGCCATCGATGAAGGTGAGCAGAGCGTCCGCGCGGCCGCCAAGCAGATCCAGCATGACATCAGCCCAGAGCGAGCGTTTCTTCTTCTTTTTCAAACCGTTGCGGCCGAGTTCAAAAAGACCAAAAACCTTTCTGGGCTCGTGATCGAATTCGGCGAAGAGCTCGCCAAGTACCCGCCACCTTTAGATGACCTGGCCTTTATTGTCTGCGATGCGCATCTGCATCAGGGCAACATCACCGCGGCGATCAGCGCCCTCGATCGGCTCGGTGGAGACGAGGACCTCGCCGCCAAGCGCCAGCGCGTCGCCGCCTTAAATCGGCTGCGCCAGCACGGACTCACCCACCGCGTTGAGCGTAGTGTCGCCGACGAGTGGCTCCCCGATCCGGCCCGGATCCTGGTTCCGCTGCACAACAGCCTGCCTCACGACTCAGGCGGCTACGCCAGCCGCACCCATGGATTGTTGTCCAACATCCGAGCGCTCGGGTGGAACATCGACGGCGTCACACGCCTGGGATACCCGCAGGACCGCAGCAAACACCGCAACGTGCCCCTACGAGCCAGCTCCTGCGTCGACGACATTACGTACTTCCGCCTCCACGAACAAGGGCGCAACTACGGACAGATCCCGATTTACGACTACCTATGCGGCTACGCTGACGCGCTCTACGAGTTGGCTGCGCGAGAGCGCCCGGAGATCATCTACGCGCCATCCAATTACATGAACGGCGTCGCGGCCAACGCGGTCGGCCGGGCCCTGGGCATAAAAACGGTCTACGAAGTGCGTGGCCTCTGGGAAATCACGCGTATCTCCCGGCAGCCGGACTGGGAGGGCTCCGAATACTTCGAGATGATGCATAATATGGAGGTCCAAGCCGCTCTGGAGGCCGACGCAGTCACGTGTATTACCGAGGCCCTCAAAGCAGAGATGGTTGCGCGCGGCGTGCCGGCGGAAAAGATCACGATTGTCCCAAACGGCGTGGACACCGACCGCTTCGTGCCCATGGATCGCGATGAAACGCTGGCCCGCGAGCTCGGTCTGGAGGGCAAACGAGTCATCGGCTACATCGGCTCGGTGGTCGACTACGAAGGGCTCGACGATCTCCTGCGCGCCGTTGCGTTGCTGAAGCAACGCGATACGCCAGACTTCGGCGTGTTGATCGTCGGTGACGGCGCGGTGCTGAACAAGATCAAGACGCTGACCACCGAGCTCGACCTCGATGACATCGTCGTTTTCACCGGTCGTGTACCCCACGCTCAAGTCGAAAAGTACTACTCGGTGATCGACATCGCACCGTTCCCCCGTAAGAGCCTGCCCGTGACCGAGATGGTCTCTCCACTCAAACCCTTCGAAGCCATGGCCATGGAGAAGATCGTGATCGCCTCCAACGTCGCCGCGCTCGAAGAGATCGTCTCCGACGGCGTCAACGGCTACCTGTTTACCAAGGGCGATTGCGGCGACCTCGCCAACAAGCTTGAGCGCGTCCTATCACCGGATTCGGCGACTGAGCTGCGCCCCCGACAGTGGGTCATCGAACACCGCGACTGGAGGAAGATCGCGCGCATCTGCGACGGCGTGTTCAAAAGCGTCACCAGCCCCCTCGAACCAGCGACCAAGGTGGCGCTCAGCGCGATCAGGCTCACCGAGGAAGTCTCTACGACACTGGATGAGTACCGCCGACACTACGCATCGTCCAGCCCCGCCCACGTGAGGCGTGACGACTACGCCCGTTGGAGCGAGGTGGCCAGACGAATCGCCCACGAGACGACGCTCCTCGATGTCGGCATCGGCATTGGACAGTTCGTCAACGCCATGGCCATGCTCGCCACTTTCGAGCGGATCGTCGGCGTGGATAAGGAGGCACATTCGCTGCTCCTTCGTCTCCGTGACGGCTTCGACCTCGACCTGACGAGCATCGAGATGCTGCCCTACCCCGATGGAGCGTTCGACGTTGTTACCTGCATGGAGACCCTCGAGCATCTGCCGGAATCCATCTTCCTCCCCGGAATCGAGCAGCTGCGCCGCGTGTGCGCCAAGCAACTCATCATCACCGTGCCATTCCGCGAGGAGACGCTCAGCAAGGGCCATCTCCGCCGCTTCGACTTTGAGGACCTCGAGCGACTCTTCCCCGACGGACAGGTCACGCTGTTTCACAAGTCGACCCGGAAGGGTAGCTCTCGCCTGTATTGGGCGCTGATCGAAGAGCGCTATTGACCATGGCCGGAGATCGCATCACCGACCTTTACCTGGGAACGTCGGGCGAGATCTTCTCACCCCGCGCACGCACTGAAGCCATCGAGCGCATCGACTGGATGGTGGCCCAAGCCACCGGAGAGTCCGTGCTCGACGCCGGCTGCAGCCAAGGTATCGCGACGGTGCTGATGGCGCGGGAGGGTAAGCGCGTAGTGGGCCTCGAGCCCGACGCCGAGGCCCTCGAATATGCACAACGACTCCTTTCGGCCGAGCCCGCAGAGACCCGCGAACGCGTCACCTTCGTCGGGACGACACTCGAGGACCTGGCGACGCAGGGGGAGCGCTACGACGCAGTGGTTTGCGGCGAGGTGCTCGAACATCTCGATGACGCCTCGGGCTTCCTTGAGGCCACCTGGGGGCTGCTACGGTCCGGCGGTGTGCTCGTCCTGACAACGCCCTTCGCCGTCACTAGCCACAAGGACCACAAGAGCATCTTCTTTTTGACCAACTTCCACGCCCTCGTCTCGAGGTGCTTCGTCACCCAGGAGCTGTTTGTACGACATAAGAAGATCCACTTCGTCGGAACGCGCCAGGCCGGGCCCTTGGCCTCGGCAGCTCCGCCCTGTGACGCAACAGCCCTACGCCGCTTGCTAGAGCTCACCGAGCAGGCTGTCGTTGATCTCGAAAGACAGTACTACCTACCGCGAATTACGGACCTTCGACGGCAGCGCCGACGCGACCGATAGGCGCACTACCCTGAAGAGAGCACCACAAGTCATCCCTGCTGAAAGGGCGTAAAATGCCCATGAGTCCGCTGTCTTAACAAATCACATTGGTAAGAAATAGTGAGGCTTGAGGTGAT
>JAFCZD010000155.1 GCA_019314525.1 Deltaproteobacteria bacterium | reverse complement strand
AAGAAGGCCCCAGCCAAGAAGAAGCGATAAGGGCATGGCTGCCAAGCATGCCGCTGCCGAGCACGCTGCCAACTATACCGCCTACCAAGAGCGCGTCCGAGACCGCCTTGGCCCAGTTGAAGTGGGCGTGTACGGCAAGTGGGATGGACGCCTGATCAAGGTACTCGATGCCGACGAGTTCATCCGTCGCTACGCAGAATACCAACACCTTCGTCACTCCTATCAACAAATCATGGCGAGCGGCGATACCGTCAACGACGCCATCATGCAGCTCTTGGTCGAATCCTCGATTGAGCTGCTCTTGACCCTCGATGACTAGTCCCCAACCCACGAGCATCTTCGCCAAGGCCAACCTCCTCACGAGCTTGGTACTCGTTTTGCCTCTGCTCGTCTTCTACGAGATAGGTGTCCTCGCCTCCGATCAGATGAATGGAGCCGACCTGATCACCTCTACCTTGGTGCGAATGGTCGGTGTGCAAGGGCTGATTTGGACTCAGGTAGGGTTGATGGTTCTCGTCGTCGGGATCGCCATCTACTTGCGCAAGAACCAGCAACTGAAGCTAAAACAGATCCTCCCCGTGCTCATCGAGAGCTTGATCTACGCGTTGATGATGGGGACCTTCATCATTTACGTGATGGTAGATTTGCTGGGAATCGACCCTCGGCTCGCCGCCGTGCCCCTCGCCAAAGCAGGAGTTTTTCAGAAGCTCGTGATGTCCGTCGGTGCCGGCGTACATGAGGAGCTCATCTTTCGGCTGCTGCTCCTAGGGGGGCTCGTCGCTGTGCTCACCAAAACACATATGGTGGAGCGCACTTGGCTCGCGTTCTTGATCGCGCTCGTGATCAGCTCCGTGCTATTCTCTGCGGTACATCATATCGGTCCCCTTGGAGACGCGCTCCGCGTGGGCGTTTTTGTTTACCGAATCATCGCGGGCGTGCTCTTTGGGCTGCTCTATCAGTTCCGCGGCTTCGCCGTCGCGGTCTACACACACGCCATCTACGATATCTACGTGCTGGTCATCGCCGGCTGAGACGACTCACTTTGCAGCTGGAAGCGGCTCTCCCGAGCTCTTTTCCACCACTGGCGGCCTGTCGATGAAGGGCAAGAAAAAGCGCCAAATCAGCGCAGCTGGAACGCGCTCATCGCCCTCGAATCCGATGCGTTCTGGACTCTCAGAAGATGCAGCCTCACCTGGCAGATAGGCGGTGCCAAAGAGCCAATCCCAAACGCTGAAGACGATGGCAAAGTTGACACCAGCTGCGCCTCGAAGCGCCGCCTCGTGATGCCAAATATGCATCCGTGGGGAGTTGAGTAGGTAGCGCAAGGGGCCCCAAGAAATATTGAGGTTGGCGTGGTTGAGGTGGCCCATAGCGGTGGCGATGACCCCACCGATCAATCCTGCCAGAGGTGGCACGCCGAGCATGGCCACTGGGATATAGCGCAGGGTGCTGTAGATAATGATCTCCCCCCAGTGAAAGCGAAAGTTTCCGATCCAGTCCATGGTGTGAATCGAGTGGTGCATCCGGTGGATACGCCATAGCCATGGCGCTCGATGCAGTAGATTGTGCACGCACCACTCGAAAAAATCCGCCACCACCATCGCCACCAACACCTGAGCCCAAAGGGGCAGGCCTACCACCAGATGCAGAGCGTTGGCCTCACTGGCAAAGATTCCTGAGAAGCCAGCTTCGAGCCCTCGGTAAATCAGCTTGAAGAGCGGGTCTGCAAAGCGTGCAAAGACATAACCGTTGAAGACGATCCAGAAGACATCCTGCGCGAACTGGGGTCGGATCCAGGGCTGCCAGGGCTGCCCCGGCCGCCAGGGCCGCAGCCGCTCGAGGAGCATCACCAGCACAGAGACGACAACCAACCATGGCCAATACTCGAGGAAGATCATTTGACACTATCTTGGGAAGTTGGCGCCAGGCGTTCAGGCGCTCCACCGAGGCGCAGCCCCGCCCCTGGCGAGAGCCTCGCCGGCTGCAGAGCCACCAACACCCGTGCTTCGCTCTTCAAATACCGATGGGCCACAGCTCGCAAGCGAGCGCTGTCAGCCTTACCCAAAGTCTCTTCGTCCAAAGTAGCCCTCTTCGCAGGGACCTGAGCCAACGCGTCCATCGCATAGACCGCAGCCCTCCCTGCCTGCTCTTCGAGGGTACGCCGCCTCTGCCAAAAGGTTTCGCCCTTGGCTTTGGCCAAAGCCTTCGACGAGATGAGCTCCTTCAGCCCTCGCACCTGCTTGGAGAGGGCCTCGAGCACTGCCTGCGCCTCATCGGCTGGCGCGCCCACGCGCAAAATCAGCGCGCCTCCAAGCAGCCCTCCGCCCAGACGGAGATCCACGCTGAAGGGAGCGAGGGCCGGGTCTCGCCGAATTCGATGCCGAAGCACACGAACCAAGAGTCCAAAGAGCACGTAGTCGGATCGCCCACACCCTGGCGCTGGATACCCCAAAGCAAAGTGCACCATACGAGCAGAGGCGGAGGACTCCACACGGGTGGAACTCTGCCATGCGGGCAGAGGCAGGAGAGAAGACAGGGGGGCAGAGCGTTGGGGCACAGATTGCCCCCTAGGGCGCCCCAAGAGCCGGACCGCTTTGGCGACCACCTGCGCGGCATCCACATTCCCCACGACGCTGAGCACCAACGAACCAGGCAAATGCCGCTGGCGGTGATAACGGAGGATCTGGGCTAGGCCCATCTGGGAGAGCGCCGCCGAGCGACCACGTGCGGGCAAAGCGTAGGGGTGCGCACCAAAGACCTGACGCGTGAAGAGCTGGCTGACGCGTGAAAGAGGATCCGCCTCAGCCTGAAGCGCGCTGTGCACCAGCTGCCGACGGGCGGCTTTGACGCTGACGTCATCTGTGGGCCCACGCAGAGCCATATCGGCCGAGAGTTCCAGCAGCCGCTCCCAGCTGTGGGCCGGACCCGCTGCCCGCAAACCAAAAAAATCGAGACCCGCCACTGCATCCAAGGCGCCACCAATCGTGCGCAACTCGTCTTCATGGCGACGTCTTGCTTCCCGCGAGAGGCTCGCGGCGATGAGCTTCGAGATCCCTGACTCATTGTGGCTCTCCATCGCGCTGCCAGCCCGCCATGCCAAACGAAAAGCTACCCAGGGCGCACCTGCGTCGACCTCCACTCGCACGCGCACACCGCTAGGCAGCGTTGCGATGCTCAAGCCACCCACCGCCTGAATCTGCACGGTCTTCTGTCGCCCTCGCGAAGTGAGCAGCCGGCGCGCCACACCTTGTGAGAGCGCTTCCCCTGCGTGATGAATGGTCAAGAAGAACTGACTCGGACGAAAAAATCGCCGCGCAACATCATGAAGACGAGCCAGAGTGACCTGACGCACCCGCTGGGCAAAGAGGGCCTCGAAGGAGGCGTCGGAGCCATGGCGCTGATAGAACGCCACACGGCGAGCACGACCACGCCGTGACTGCAGCTCCCGTCCGCGCTCCGCCTCCAGGCCTGCCCGAGCCCGCACCATCTCTGGCAGGGTGGGTCCGGATCCAGCCAAGCGGGAAACGAAGCGGACAAGGTTGGAGACGTCGTCAGCCCCGATGGAGCGAGTAGGCCAGCGGATCGTGAGGAGCCCCGCCTTGCGGCGCCAATGGGTTCGAACCTTGAGGTTTGCCGCCCCTTCGTAGCTACGGCTGGCGAGCACTTGCGCCAAGAGCTCCAGCGCGGGAGCCTCAGCATCCGTCAAGGGGGGCAAGGGCAAGCGCAGCTCTAATGCTGGCACCCCGCGCAGGATCTGCACTCGGGGGCCTCCTTGCAGCTGCACAACGTCCACGTCGACCTCGGCCTGTGACGCAGGCCGCGCTACTGAGAGGGGAGTCTTCTTTGTGCTGAAGAAGGGAAGATGGCAGGACGCACTGACGCTCAGCGCCAAGAGCAACCCCAACCGATAAGAATGACGGACAGTCACAACGATCATCGAAAGTTGGAGCGTGCCATGCTTGGCCGCAAGCCGTCAACGCCCTCGCATGGACGCCCCATCAATGCATCACGCCCTATCACATCCAGGCCGTTTACCGATGCCCACAAAACGGCTACCTTGCGCCTCGACCATGACTCAGCGATCACCAGGGCGCGGAGATGCGCTTCTCCTCGGGGCTTTCTTGCTCTCTGGCACGGCCGGGCTCAGCTACGAGCTGCTATGGACGCGCATCCTGAGCATCGGCCTGGGCAGCGAGGTCCTCGCGGTCTTTGGCGTACTGGCTGGCTTCTTTTGGGGCATGGCCATTGGCGCCTTCGCCCTCCAACCCCTCACACGACGTGTGCGTTATCCTCTCCTGCTCTTCGCGATCCTTGAGATGGGAGCCGCAGCCTACGCGATCGTCTCACCACGGCTGCTTCACGCCGCCGCAGATATCCTACCGCGCCTGACCAACGGCGCCCAGCACGGTGGGGTCATGAGCCTGGCGGCATCGGTGGCGCTCGCCGCTGGTGCGCTGCTCCCAGGCACGATCTGTCTGGGCGGCACCCTCGCGGCGGTAGTAGAGGCCCACCATCGCAGACGCCGTGAGGATGACGCTGGCCAGACGCTGGGCCGGCTCTATGGCGCCAACACTTTGGGGGCAGCCCTCGGCACATTGGCGGCGGTCTACGTGGTGATGCCCCTGCTGGGCTTCCATTGGGCCAGCATGGCTTTGGCTCTCATCGGCCTCTGCGCCGCCGCCCTCGCCCTGCTCTGGGGGAGTCGAACCCCTGCCCCTGAGACCACGAAGCCAGCACCACAGTCCCCCGTTGAACTCCGCCGGTGGGGTCGAATTGGCCTGCATGCCCTCATCTTCGGCACAGGCTTCGTCGGCGTTGGATTCGAGGTAATTGGGGTTCGCATCATCTCTCAGGGGCTGGAGAACACGGTCTTCACCTTCGCCAATATCCTCGCGATCTACCTCCTCGGCACCTCAGCGGGAGCCTGGAGCTACGCCAAGGTAGCGCCTCGTCTCCGGGCGCGACGTTTTCACGATGTACTCACAGGCCTCTTGCTCTCGCTGGCGGTCTCAGTGTGCCTCGCCGCAGCGGCCACCAAGCTTGGCCCCTCATTGCTCACAGGGATCGCCCCCGCCAACTCGTCTTACGAACGTCAACTCCTCGCCGAAATCATCGTCGCGGCGACCATCTTTGGCCTCCCGACGATGCTCATGGGCGCCCTCTTCTCGCATATCGTTGCCGCCCTGAGCGACCGCGCCACAGGGCACGCTTATGGCTTCAACACCATCGGGGGGACCCTCGCACCCTTCATTTTCGGTGTGGTGGCCATCCCCGCTTTGGGCTACACGACCACCTTCTACCTGGTGGGCTACGCGTACCTCCTGCTCTTCTGCATTCACGCGCTGGTCAGTGGTCGGCGCCGACTCTGGATCGCCGCCGGAATCCTGGTGGTGGTCAGCGCGGAGGCCTTGGCACCAAGCTCGCTCTCTTTGGCACACCCCCCAGAGGGGTGGCGCGTGTTAAACCGTCATGAAGGCCTCTTTGGCGCGGTGAGTGTGCTGCAGCGCAAAGGAGGGGATAGCCGTGAACGCCGCCTGCAGCTCGGCCAAAGCTCACCCATGGACGCACGGCGGATCCCATTCGAAAGACGTATGGGACAAATCTCGGCGCTGCTCGCCCCACAGCATCGGCGTGCGCTCTTCCTTGGCATCGGCAGCGGAGCAGGTCTACGTGCTGCACGCCAGATGGGCGTCGACGAGTTGGAGGCGGTGGAGTTGGTGCCAGAGATCGTGGCAGCGCTCCCCTATTTTCATGCTGCCCATGGCGGCATTGACCATGACCCTCAGGTGAAGATTCACGTCGCCGATACGCGGCGCTTCGTCGCCACGAGCACTCAGCGCTTTGACATGGTGACCGCGAGCCCTTGCCACCCGGGGCGCGATGGCGCAGCAGGCCTCTTCTCCCTCGAACACTTCTCGGCGATAAAAAGGCGGCTCCAACCTCGCGGCGTCTTCGTCCAGTGGCTGCCCATCGGACAAATGGCCCCAGAGACGCTACGGACCATCGGGCGCACGTTCCTCACGGTGTTCCCCCTCAGCCACGCGTTCCTGCTCGTCCCATCGGCTGACTACCCATTGCTCGCCCTGGCGGGATATAATCCTGCTCAAAAAGAAGGGCTAGCCCTCCCCTTGGTGCTCATTCAGCGTGCATTGAAACGCAGCAGCGGCGAGGGGACATTGGACCGAGCAGAGGAGCTTTTTGGGGCGTACCTGCTCGGCCCGGCGGGCCTCGCGCGTTTCGTCGCTGGAGCAGCGCTCAACACAGATCTCGACCCACGCATCCTCTTCGACGCCCCCCGCGCAGCCCACACCAAGGGCGCGCCCCTGGCACACCGCTCACTCTCAGCGCTGCTGCAGCGCGCAGCCTCCCCTCCCTCCTCACTCTTCGTGGCCCCCCCGGCCGAACTATCCCGCTTCGTATCCCGCGCCCGGCTCTACACACGAGCTGCCCGACGTTATGTGGGCGTAGACCTCGAGCGCTTGCGCTCTGGCGCCAAGCAACACGGCCGCGGCGCCATGGATGCGCTGTTGGCCGCCTACGAGGCAGACCCCACCTTCGCCCCCGCGCGCGCTGCGCTGTTAACTCTGGCCCAGCGTGAACCTGCGCGAGCCGAGGCAATCTTCGCCCGCATGTTGACGCGAGAGCCCGGGGCAGCTGTGGTCGCCTTCGCTTATGCCGCCTATCTACGAGGTATTGGAAAGTCCGCGCGAGCCCTGGATGTGGAGCGTGAAATGCGGCAGGCGCTGCCGCACAAGAGGTAGATCCCCCTCTGGTGGTGGATCAACGGACGCCCTCATAGCGAATTGCCACCACCTCGAACACCCCCTCCCCCTTGGGGCGCCGCACCCTCACCTCGTCGCCCTCACCCTTGCCGAGCAGAGCGCGGCCCATGGGGGAGTTGATGCTGATGCGACGCTCGGCAGGCTCGACCTCATCGGGCCCGACAATCTGGTACGTCGCCCTCTGTCCCTCCTCGTCCTCCACAGTGACGTGAGCGCCAAAGAACGCGCGTCCCAACTGCTCGGCCGTCGCTTGCACCACCGTGAGGACATCAAGACGTTTTCCGAGAAAACCTAGCCTGCGGTCGATCTCCCGTAAGCGTTTCTTCCCATAGATGTAGTCGGCGTTCTCTGAGCGATCGCCCAACGCTGCCGCGTCCGAGACCTGTTGAGTGACCCTGGGGCGCTCATCGCGCCACAGATAATCCATCTCTCGGGCGAGCTTCCGATATCCCGCAGGGGTGATGTAGTCGCTCTTGGCGCCAGTATGAGCGCCTTTACTCGATTTTCGCTCTGCCATCTTCTTCACCACACCACAATCTGGCCGTTGCTCGCTGCGAAATCAACATGATAGCATCGCCACACTCAACGACGGGCCATCATAGTGACGCATACCATCGCCGAATACGAAGCAACGTTTGACCGAGACCCCTCGAGCGCGGAAGCGTTCGCCGCGCTCCGGCGCCACTATCAAGGGGAGGACACACATGAACGTCATGTGTTGCTCCTTGAGCGCCACGCGGCCTCGGTGGAGGACACCCGCCGCGCAGCCGACCTGGTGTGGCGAGCGTCCGAGCTTCATCGAAAAATGAGTGACGCCGACCGAGAGATGCGTTCTCTAAACCGTGCGGTCGCCCTCGACCCGCAACATCGCCAAGCCCTTGAGCGCAGCTGCGAACTCGCCAGGGAGCGTGACGCCTCCTCCATCTTGCTGGAACAGCTCACTCGTCTCAAGACGTTGGTGGGAGCCCGAGGAGAGCGCCGGCGCATGGCAGAGCTCGACATGGAACTCGCCAAGCTATGGGAAGAGCGCTTCTTCCGCTGGGACAAAGCGATTGAACACTATGAGCTTGCACACCGCGCAGCGCCGCGAGACAGCGCAGCCCTAGCAGCTTCTCGACGCCTGCTCACGATCCTTGGACAATGGGACGCTGTCGCGGATCTCTATCGCAGTGAGCTCGAGAATATCCGCGATAACCCCAGCCGCGCGGAACTCTTGCTCGAGCTTGCGGACCTCGCCCGGGAAAAGCTGAACAACCTCGAGCTGGCCGCCCGAACTCTCGCTGAGGCGAGCTCGATCCGACCCGGTGATGAGATGATCATGGAGCGCCTTGGAGAGCTCTATGCATCCTCCGAGTGGCCCAACCCTGGCGGGCTCGACCGCGCCGCTACGATCTTCATGCAAATCGCCCAGCGTCGCGAGTCACGGGGAGACCGTGATGGCTCTATCTCCTACCTGCGACGAGCCCTCGGCGCGGACCCCGAAAACCAAGCCGCCTCAGCGCGGCTAGAGCGCGCCTATCGCGAAACGGGGCGCTGGGAAGACCTCGACCAACTCTACCGCCAACGCCTGGGTGTCGCAGGTGAGACAGAGTCCGTTCAGTTGGAACTCAAACGCGCCGAGATGCTCGAGCGACATCTCGGCGATCGCGACGCAGCGCGGCGCTGCTATGAGGGCCTGCTGCAACGCGAACCACCCGGTGGCACTGCTGAGGCGCGACTGCGCGAACTCTACCATGTGGATGGCAACCATGACGCCCTCCTGGCACTGCACAAGCGCACCCTCAAGGCCAACGTCGATCGCCCCACGCGGATCCGCGTGCTGATGGAGATGGCAGAGCTTTACGGCGATGTGTTGGATGATGAGACAGCCGCCGCAGCCCTGCTCCATGAAGTGCTTCAGCTCGACCCAACTCACCGCCGTGCCCTTGCCGCCTATGAACGCTATTTCCGCGCCAAAGGCGACTATCGCAACCTCAGTGAGCTTATTCGTTTTGCAGCCCACGCCGCCCGCGAGCGAGGTGCCCCCGCCCCCGACGTCTGCCGCTTGCTCGAGCAATGGGCGGAGATCGCCGAGGAGCAGCTCGGTGATTTACCCGGCGCCCTCGAGGCCTGGAACCAAATCGGAGAGTTGCAGCATGACCCCTCCGCGGCACGGGTGCAGGCCCAGCGCATCCAAGACAAGATGGGCCACTTTCAGCAGGTCGCCCACGACCTCAAGGTAGGGGTCGCCGAGGCGTCCACCCCACTCCAACACACCCGCGCATTGCTAAAGATGGCCCTGGTCTTCACGGAGCAGAATATTGACTCCCTACGCGCGATCGAGCTCTTGCGGGAGGTCCTCCAGGACGAGCCCACAGATGAAACAGCGCTCAAGGCGCTCTTGAAGCTCTACGAGCGCGAAGCTGATAGTAGCGGCCAGGTCTGGGTCATCGAGCAGCGCCTCCAGGGCATCTTGACCCGCGAAGAGCGCTTGGAGCTGACTCTGAAGCTCGCGAAACTGCGCGAAGATCAGCAGCTGCCCAAAGAAGCCCGTCTGGTTTATGAGCAGCTGCTCGACCTCAGCCCCGGTAACGCCCTGGTCTATCGACAATTGCAAGGTATCTTGGAGCAAGATGACGATTGGCCTGGAGTGTGCGGGCTACTCGAGCGCCGCGCCCAAGTGTCGGAGAGCATCACAGACCGAGTAGAGGCCCGCCGCAAGCTCGCCCAGGTGCTCGAAGAGAAACTGGACGCCACAGAGCGCGCCATCGAGCAGTGGGAAGAAGTCCTCCAGGTGGTGGATGATGACTCTGACGCCCTTGACGCCCTCGCCCGCCTCTATGCGCACGCCCAACGACCGGCCGACAAGCTGCGCAATCTCCGCCGCCAGCTGGAGCTCTCTGCCAGCGCTCCCATCGCCAAGCGTGCCCAGCTCTTGCGAGAAATCGCGACGCTCTCTGAAGCGTTGAACCTGCCCCAGGAGACCCTCGACGCCTATGAGACGCTCAATCGGCTGCTACCAGCAGACCGCGTGACCCTGCACGCTCTCGGGAAGCTGCACGAGCACCTTGGTCAACACGGCGACCTGGTGGATATCCTGGAGCGCGAACTCGACCTTGAAAACGACCCCGAGGAGGAACTCTCCTTGGCCCTGAGGCAGGTAGACCTGCTCGAGCACCAACTGCATGATCCCAAACGCGCCATCGCCTGCTTGGAGCGCTTGGTCGAGCAGATCGCCCCAGGGGATTTGGACGCCTTTGACCGGCTGAAGGGGCTACACCTCGCCGAAGGCAACATCCAGCGCGCCTGTCAGCTCGCCGAGCTCCAATATGTGATGCACCTGAAGAAGGGCCAAGCCGCACGCCTCCCGATCTTGGCACAGGAGATCGCTGAGATGTGGCAGGGGCCCTTGGCGGATGACCACGGCGCCGCCACGGCTCTGGAGCGACTCCTTGAGCTCTCGCCGGGAGACAGCGACGCCATGGAGGCACTGCGCACTATCTATCGGCGCATTGGCGGCTTCGCGCGCCTGGCAGAGCTTGGAGAAGCGCTCCTTGGGGCAAGCACCCAAGAGGGGCAACATTCACAGCTGCTCTTCGAGCAAGCGGAGCTATGGGAAAAACATCTGGGCGACCCTGCTCGTGCCTTTGAATGGTACCAACGTGCCCTCTTCGAGACCCCGGTGGAGATCGCGCAGACGATCGCGAGCCTCTGCCGCGAGATGTTGCACGATCCAGTTCGCGCCTTCACCGTCTTGCGCGACGTGCTCGACGCAGACCCAGAAGGCGAAGCGCTGCTCCCCATTCTCCAAACCATCGCCGACGAAAACGAACTATTTCAACAGCTCCATGGAGTCTATGGTGAGCTCATCCGGCGCAGCAGCGGCGAACGGCGCATGGATCTTCTGCGCCAGCAGGCCATCCTCGCCGAGCACAAACTGGATGCCCCCGCCCTCGCCTTGCGCAGCACCGTCGCCATCTTCGCCCACCTGCGCGGCCAAGACGCGCAAGCCCCCATCGTGAAAGAGATCGAGCGCTTGGCGGAAGCATCCAAGCAATGGGACGAGGCGCTCTATGTGCACCTCGAGCGCCTTGACAAGGCCCCTGACCAACAAGGACGCGTTGAGATCCTGCGTCATATGGCGACGCTCCTCGAGGAGAAGATGGGCTCGAAGGGGCGAGCGTTTGACGCGCTCTTGCACGCCTTTGTGGTGGACCCAAACGACCTGAAGCTGAGGGACGCGTTGTGGCGCCTCGCCGCTGAGTTCGAGAAACATCCACCAACGAAGGGTGCGCATCTGGGCTTCGTTCCCTCTATCGCCCCCACACCTTTGGCGCCGCCGAGGAGAGTTCCTAGCCCGCCACCACCGCTGATCATTGCCTCGGCCAACCAGCGCCTCGACAACCCGACCATGGAGCTCGAGCCCTCGCAGCTCTTGGAGATTGTCGCCACGCATCCCCGCGCTGTCGACGCCACCCTCGACCTCGACGAAAGAGATCTTGTCGTGGAGACCTCGCAGGAGCACCGCTACGATCCAACCCTTGAGCTGGACGCCTCGCAGGTGGTGGAGATCGTCGCCAGCGGGGCCCACCGGCACGATCCCACGATGGAACTTGAGTCCTCTCAAGTGGTGCAGGTCATCGCTGGGACCAAGGCCTTCGTTGGCTCCAAGAGCGCCGTGGCCACGCCACCCTTGGCCCCCACACCCCCGCCGCAGGGGCCGCCAGCCCCACCGCCGATCATGGTCACCCTCTCGTGGTTATCTCTGCAACCTCCCACGGAGGGCACCGCCTGGGAACGAATCGCACAAACCTCACGACTGCTCAGCACCAACGCGGGGATCCCTGTGCGCGTGGAGCACCTGCTGGTGGAAGCTGATATGTGGGCCGAGGCTGCACACGATGTAAAACGCGCCTTCGCCGCGCTCACAGAGGCTGCCATCCTCGCGCCCACCGAAACCGAGAGCCGGCACCGACTCGAACAACTGGCGGCGGAGCACTCAGCGTACGTCCAGCTCTTCGCCGCCTATGACGAGCTGACGGAGCATTGCACCGACCGAGCGACCCTGATCGACCTCCACCTGCGCTGCGCTGAGCTGCACACGGAGCGCGAGGGAAAAGACGCTGCCCTCAAACATCTACAGGCCGTCCTCGCGATCCAACCCGAGCACGGCGCAGCGTTCGATCAACTGAACGCGATCTACCGTGAGCGGAGCGCCTTTGGTGATCTTGCCACTCTTCTTGAACGCTACCTCAGCGCCATTGGTGCAAAGCTCGACACCACGACTCGCCAGCGCCGCCTCATGGAGCTCGCGGATCTACATCAGCATCACCTTGACAACCCCCACGAGGCTGCCAGGTTCCTTGGGCGCCTCCTTGAGGAGCGGAAAGATGACCCCGCCATCCTGGGGCGACTAGCCGACCTTTATCAGGAGCTCTCTCTCTGGCCTCAGGTGGTGGAGATGCTGCAATCTCTGCTAGCCTCCACGAGCGAGCCTGGAGACCGTGGCCCAACGCTGGTGCGCCTCGGCGGCATCTTCGAGCGTGAGCTTGAGCTGCCTCATCGTGCCATCGAAACCTACCAGCAAGCGCTGGAGGGCGGTCACAGCGCCCAAGAGGCCCTTGAAGCGCTCGAACGGCTCTATCGGGCCCATAACAAAGAAGACCAGCTCACCAGCGTGCTGAGACGCCGCGCCGAGATGGCCGAGGACGCGCAGGATGCCGCGCGTTGGCGCCTCAGGCTCTCTGAACTGCTTCAGCGAGCTGGACAGCTAGAGGAAGCTGCCACCGAACTCGAACGGGCACGTGGGGCCGCCCCCGACGATGAGCTCGACGATCGCATCACCACCCTGCTCCTAGGCTCAGGGAAGGCAGACCTTGCTGCAGAGCGACTCAGAACCCGCGTCGACGAAGCGCGCGCCGCTCAGGCCGGCCCAGAAGCGGTAGTGAGCGCCCTCGTGCGGCTCGCTCGCCTGCTCCGCAGCCAGCTTCAGGACCTCCCTGTGGCGGAGGGCATCGTGCGCGAGGCCTTGGAGCTACTCCCAAAACATCTCCCCGCGCTGCAAGAGCTGGCGCACCTCCTGCAGCAACAAGAACAATGGGCCGCCTTTGCCGAGAACACGGGCTCCATCGCTTCACTGCTGGAGGATCCACAGCTGCTCCATGAGCACCTGCTGCAGAGCGCTTCACTCTTACGAGACCATGGCCATGGGGACATCGCGTTAGCCCTCTTCAAGCGCGCGCTGCAGCAAGACCCCGACAGCATCCCCACGATTGATGCGCTCTTGGCCCTGACAGAAGAACCTGAACGTCGGGTCAGGATGCTCGAACACAAACGTGGGCTTGTGAGTGAACCAGAGGCCCAGGCCGACGTCTTGGTGGCGCTCGCCAACGAGCGCTACAAGATGGGCGAACCCGCCGATGCCGTGCTTGGGAGCTACAAGCAAGCCATCGAACTCGCCCCTGACAGCCTTGAGGCGCGTGACGCACTCTCAGCGCTCTTGGTCAACGAGGGCCGAGATCGAGAAGCACAACAACTACTCGAACAATCCATCGAGCGACTCAAAAACACTCCACGTGCTGGGGAGCTAGGTCGACTCTATTATAGCCTTGGGTCGCTCTTCGAGCGCACGCGAGGGGAGGAAGAGGGCTATGCCTTCTTGCGGGCTGCCCACCGCCTGCAGCCCAAGGACCTCTTGCTACGCCTCGCCATCGGACAGAACCGTTTTCGAGCCCGACGCTGGCGTGAGGCGATGCGACACCTGCGTGAAGCCATCGACCACCCTGAGGCCCCACGCCACCCTGAGCCAAGCGGTATCGCGCTCTACCACGCTGGCATCTGCGCGTTGGAGCTGCGCAGACCCAGCGACGCGTTGCCTTTTTTCGAGGCCTCGCTGCACCTCACTCCCCAACACGCACCAACCCTTCGCGCCATCGCCAAGCTGCTCTTGAGCGAGGACCAGCCACAACGTGCTGTGGAGCACCTCGAGAAGCTGGCCAACATCACCTCCACAGCCAAAGATCGAATTCCCCTCTGGCAAGAGCTGGCAGCGCTCTACCGCGACCCGCTCCATCAGCCAGGCCGCGCCGCAGATGTCTTCGAGCTGCTCCTCGTGGATCTGCAAGCGAAACCGGGAGAGTCGGTGAAGCGGCAGGTGGAGCTGCTCTCAGAGATGCTCCCGGTGCTCGCAGACGAAGCTCGGCATGAGCCCGCTGCGGTCGCCGCCGGAGCCCTCGCGGCCTCGGTGGATGAGGTCCCAGCTCGACGTGATTATTTGCTCGAGGCGGCTCGCCACCACGAGGCGTCCAAGAGCTGGCAGCGCGCTGATACCTGCTACAAGCAAACCTTGCACCTCGACCCGACGTGCAGCGAAGCCGCCCTCGGCCTCGCCCTCAGTTTGGAGTCCCAAGGACGGGCAACCGAGGTGCCAGAACTGCTCACGAAGCATCTGGAGCACCTTCAACGCCCAACTGAGCGCACAGAACGAAGGCTACGGGCTCGGCTCTATGCCACCATGGGAAAGATTTACCGCCAAATGGGCGAACTTGATGCCGCTATTGACGCCTTCGAGCGGCAGCTCGACCTTCAAGAAGACGAAACTGTCCGACATCTGCTGATCGAACTCTATGCTGATAACCCACGACGCACAGCCGCAGCGCTCGCCAATCACCGCGTATTAGCCCGCAACATCAAGAACATCGACTCCCTACGCGCCATGGCCGCCGCCAGCACTCAAAACTCACCCTACCGCGCATATTGCATCTACAGCGTGCTCTCCGTGTTGGAGCAAGAGAGCGATGAGAGTCGCGCGTTCCTCGGCAGCTACACCCCTCCAGCCCTCGAGGCCGACGCTCACTATGAAGGTGAGATCACGCAGGCAGACCGAGAAGCGCTGCTCTCCGCCCCCGGCGTGGGGGCTTTGCGCGAAGTCTTCACCACCCTCTGGGAGGCCGCACCGCAGATCCTCCACCGCAAGATCGAGGACTTTGGGTTGAGCGCAGATGACCGCATCTCCCCCGTAGACCGCTCCGACGTCGCCATGGTCTACACCACGACCGCCCGCACCCTGCGGCTCAAAGCCACAGGGCTTTATCAGCGACACAGCACCGCCTCCACGGATGACAGGGCGGTGCAGGTGCAAGTAGCGGGCATGGCCCGCCCCGCGATCATCATCCCAGCCTCTCTGCGCAATGGCGTGAGCCTGGGTCGGCTACGTTTCATCATCGCTCGCGCCCTCGAGCTCGCCCAGCCAGCGAGCATCTTCGCCGCGGGCATGGATCGCGCTGAGTTCGCTAAACTCCTGACGGCCGTGGTCCGCGCCTTCCACCCACGGTATATCCGCAAAAAAGGGATCGAAACCACCACACGAGAAGAAGCGGACCATTTCCGCCAAATTATCCCCTACAAGTTGGCGCGCACCCTCAGCGAATATTTCCGGACCCACCCGGACCTGCACTTCGACTCAGGGGCCTGGCGGCTAGCGGCCCTGATGAGCGCCAACCGGGTCGGCCTCGCCATCAGCGGTGACCTACACGCCGCGGTGGAGCAACTCCGGGCTGAAGAGCCCGACCTTGCTGGGGTCGACGTCTACCCCGAGGGAATCGCCCGATCAGCCCTCCTCGAAGACCTGCTCACCTTCGCGGCCAGCAAAGCCTACTACGTCACACGGGTGAAACTCGGTATGGCGGGCGGCGGCTAGCGGCCCAGCACGCGGGCGATCTCCTGATTGACGAGGTTTTGCAGCTCCTCAGAGCTCTGGGCCTCGGAGTTCTGGGCCTCTGAACTCTGCGTCCGGAGTTTCTGCGACCGGCCTTTGGTTTCAACCTCCCGGAGGCGTGGCGCGAGCCCAGCTTTGACGTGAGCCGCCAGCAACGCCTCGATGGTCGCCGACGAGAGCTTCTGCACGCCACCCAACGCGCATGCGGCGTGAGCGACGGTGCAGAGGTGCTCCACCAACTCCATGCGCAAGTAGGCCTGCTCGAGGTCAGCACCGCACGTGAGCACCCCGTTGCCCGCGATCAAGAGCGCGTGATGGTCAGGCAGGTAGGGCGCGATGGCGTCTGCGGCCCCCTGCCCGGGCAAAGCCAAGGGCACCGTGGGGATGCTCGCCCCAAGGCTCACCACCGCCTCGGGCAGGAAGGGGTGCGGTAGCTCGATGCCCGCCGCACCATAAGCCGTCGCCAGAGGCGGATGAGCGTGAACCACGGCCTGGGCATCCTCGCGGCAGGCGTAAAAAGCTAGGTGTAGGTTGAGCTCAGAGAAGGGCCGCAGCTCGCCCGAAAGCTTCTTTCCCGTCTCGCCGTCCACCACCAGGGCCATCTCCGTGGACAGATCCGCCTTGGAGATCCCCGTGGGGCTGCAGAGCACGCGGCCTCGCGGCAAACGCAGAGAGAGGTTCCCATCGTGGTTGGCCACCCAACCACGCTCCCAGAGGCGGCGGCCATAGCGCGTCAGGTTCTGGCGAAGTTGGGGCTCAGTCGGTCGCATGCCTGCTCCCTATTCCCTGACTCCTGTTCTCTGAGTCCACGTCACAGCTGTCGACGATGCCGACGATCAACGAGCGAATGGGAGCGTGGTCGTCGCCCAAAAGCTGTCGTGCGCCATTGCCCTCAGAGTGCACAAGCACCTCGTCGCCCACACCTGCCTGCACACGATCGATGGCAAGGAAGCTGCTCCCCTCGGGCTCCTGGGCTGCGTTGAGGGGCTGGACCGCCAAGAGCGTATGTCCGTGAAGGGCTGGGTGTTTGACCGTGGCCACCACCGTGCCCACGACCTTGCAAAGCCTCATGAGGGCACGTCCAGCTGGTCAACGATGCCAACGATGGCATGATCCACCGGGACGAACCATGGCTCCAAGGCCAGGGCCGCCTCACGAGACTGGGCGAGGTAGACCAGCTCGCCATCACCAGCCTGCACCGTGTCTACAGCCACCACAGGCTCCCCCACGGCACGCTGCAAGTGGTCGAGGATCTGCACGATGAGCAACTTCTGCCCCTCGAGCCCATCATAAATGCGGGCGGCGACCACCGTGCCCATAACCTTACCAAGTACCATAGGATCTCGCTTTTCTTAGGCGCAGAAGCATAGCCGGCCACCTTGGATCGGGTCAATCGTGCGTTAGTCTCTGTTGGTATGGAAAATTGGTTTGACAAGGGGTCGCTCACTCCCAAGTATCCCCTAGCGCTTTCGCATTTTTGCGCTACGTATCACCCTTAAGCAAGGTCACCCCAACCTCGATGACTACCTGCCGCTCAACACTCTTTTTCGCCACCTTCACCCTACTTGTCTGCACCAGCGCGCCAGCCCTCGCCCAACAGGGGGCACCGCCGGCGTCGCGCGTCATCTTCAACGGGCGGCCCCTGCCCGTTTTCTTCAATGATGGCGATAGCTTCCGTGTTCTTTCTGGTCCAAAGGCCGGTATGAAGGCTCGGCTCATGGGGTTCAACACCCTGGAATCCTACGGCAAAGCACATGGCTGGGGTGGCTGGACGCAGAAGGAACTCTACTGGTTCGCCAAGTTGGCCACGCTCAACGCCCGTCGCGGTGTCTGGCATTGTAAGGCCGAATCGGAAGAGCGGGATGTCTACGGGCGCCGGCTGCTCTACTGCCAAGACTTGGCGATCGATCAGATCAAGCGCGGCTACGCCCATGTAATGAGCGTCAATGCAGAGCCGGGGCGCCCCGAGCTGGTAGAGGCTCAGCTCGATGCTATCAAGCACCGCCGGGGCATGTGGGCACACGGAGTGCCCTATTATGTGCTGACCTCCTTGCACTCCATCTCTGAGGGCGGCGGCCGTGATGGCAAAACCTACAACCGCCTCGTCTCTACCCTCGACGGGCACTCAGCGAAGTGGCGCCACACCAACTCTTATAAGCTCTGTGAGGAAGTTTGTTTTGGCGAGCGCGTGGTGCCGCTCTCGGTGATTCAGAAGGCCACAAAAACATTGACCAACGACGCTGATCTCAAGTTGTTAGTGACAGAGATCGGCGCCTCTCGCCTACTGCAGATGGTGGCCGACTTCGCCCGCCTCGGTTATTTCGTCGGCCTCAAGGACGTGCCGAGCCGCACATTGCTCGCGCGGAAGCTGAGATCGCTTCAAAGCGCGGGGGAGCTCGGCGGCAAAGAGCGGCGCCGTGGCAGCTGCATGGTCTACGTGCCCTTCAAACAGCGTTATGGGCGAGCACGTGTAGGCTGCTTGGACTAAGGGAAATTGATGATGAAACTGCCGACCAACACCATCATGTTCACCTCCCTGATGCCAGCCTTGCTCGTGCTGGGGCTGCTCTTGCCTTCCGGGTGTGAGTTCACGCCGCCACTCACACCCGTGTGGGGCTACGAACGGGACGATGTCGCCTGTAGCGATGGTATCGATAATGACCGCGATGGCATGATCGACTGTGATGACAGTGACTGCTTGATGCGTTCGACCTGGTGTGGTGAGATCATCCCCGCCATCCCCGTCTGGCTACCCGCGGAAAACACCCTCATTGCCTGCCACGACCAGATCGACAACGACGAAAACGGCAAGTTCGACTGTGGCGACCGCAACTGTCAGCAAATCCTCGAGACCTGCTGCGTCACCGAGAACACCGACGCCACGTGCGGCGACGGCATCGACAACGATGGCAATGGCTTCGCCGACTGCGCCGACTTTGGCTGCAGCGGCGGACTCTTCGTCACGGTATGCAGCGAGGACAGCGCCGCCACCTGCCAGGACGGCAAGGACAACGATGACGACGGCTTCACGGACTGCGATGACAAAGGGTGCAGCACTCTGCCCATCTGTGTGCCAGCGCCCAGCCCCGAAGACACCCTCGCCGCCTGCCAAGATGGCATCGACAACGACGGCAACGGCTACACCGACTGCAAGGACTTCTCCTGCTCAGAGGGTGACAACCCTGACACAGTGCAGATGTGCGCCAACCTGCCCATGCCCACCCAAGAAGAGGGCATGGATGCCTGCGACGATGGCATCGACAACGACGACGATGGCTTCACCGATTGCAACGACTTCTCCTGCTCGGATGGCGATGACCCAGAGGTCATCAAGTTCTGCGCGGAGAAGGCTGAAAACACCTTGAAAAAATGCAAGGACGGCATCG
>JAFCZD010000154.1 GCA_019314525.1 Deltaproteobacteria bacterium | reverse complement strand
CGGGCAGGAGATCCTCCACCATGTCGAAATAACGCCGCCCCTTGGTGATATCTGCCTGCACGATGCCCTTGACCAGCGGCAATGAGGCATAGAAGGGCAGCTTGGGCTCAGCGGTGTGGCAGTTGGCGCATTTACTCTCCAACAGGTGCACCACGGGGGCCAGCTCCGGGTGGGCCTTGGCTTTGCGGCTCAGGGTGGTGTTGGTGGGCGCGCCCACCAGCAGGTTGATGACGGGAAAAGCCAAACCCACCGCTCCTAACCCAACCATGGTGATCAGGATCTTCTTCTTGCTCATGGCAATCTCCGTAGAAGGTCGTTGTCGAACACGCAAAGTTGCACGTCCGCGAAATATTGTGGAGGGGATAATCGGCGGGGATTAGAAAAGGTAGGTCAGTCGATGATCACGCCAGCGGTTGGGGAGAGGCCACCTGTTGGCCCGAGCCAGCCATTGAGATCGCGGGCAGCCTCAGGTTCCAAAGCGGTAAAATAGCACCCGAAACCGCGCCCCTCTTCCTGACGAGACACGCGGGCGTGTGCACGAACCACCGGACCATCTTTGAGGTGAATCCTCGCCCTCAACTCCGCGTAGACGGGCAGCTGCATCACCGTATGGATGAACATGCCACCACGGCTGATATCGGCCGTAGTCGCCCAGAAGCGGTCAAGAGGGTCTCCCCGGGGGATCACCAACACCGTCCCGTCCATCAGCTGTCGGGGATAATCGCGGCGGTCATCATCATCAACTGAGTCGTAGCCAATGGACCCAGTTTGGGCTGGCGAAACGTCGGACTGCATATTCGGCCTCGTCAAAAAGTTTCCCATGGATGCACATCTTGCAGCCAAGGACAACTATTTTCTGCACAAAAGCCCATTGAGCAGGCCCGCCCCAGCAAAACGAGCGCATAGGTGGCATTAATCCAAGAAGGCATGCAGAAACGCACGCTGGCCCTGGGAAAAAACCCAAACCACATCCCCCTCTTCGAGGGCGAGCAGCCAATACTCGCGACGAAAGCCCGCGTCCCACCACTCCCCCTCCACCCTATGAGGCCCCATTCGACGCACGATGCGCTGCCATGACTCTCGTTTCCCGGCTTCGTGGAAACACAGGCGATCCCCACGCCATGTGATAGGAAGCGGTGGCTCCAAGAGCTCAAGGGTGGGGGGAAAGAGCCCCTTCGCCGCCTCCTTCGACCCCATGATGGGCGGCTCGTGCTCGCTCTTGCGCTCAGGCAACATATTTTCTGCGGGGCGCCACACCACGCGCGCCTCAGGGCGATAACTATCGCCGAGGACGGGCCGCAAGACGGCATCACGACCAAAGAGCGCCACCAAACGACTGACGGCCTCCTGCAAGGCATCGGAGGCAAGCTCGCGGTCGCGCTCGAAAAGATGCAGCTGTCGCGGTGTAGGCTTGGCCACCTCGATGACACGCATCACGATGGCCTCTACCAGATCGGGGGCAGGCCCGCTGTTGAGCCAAAGGAGCACCAAGTCGAGCAAGAGCCGAACATCCAGGGTGGGCTGCGCGGGGCGGAAAACACGCATAACACATGTGCGCGCGCTGTCGGCCACCGTCAGCGTGACCTCCAACGCCGCCACCAGCCGTCGTGTACGCGCCACCTGCGCGAGCACACGATCAAGGACATGCTTGTGCAGAAAGATCATCGTATCCAAGCGATCCGTCGGTTGGTCGAGGTGGTGCTCTGCGGCTTCGATCTGCTCTGGAATTTCGACGTGAAAAAGGTCCTGGCTGCGACCTCTTGCGCGCTCGTGAAGCCTATGGCCGCGCTTGCCAAAGCGGCGCGCCAACGCCCCCGGTGGCAACCTCTGCAGCTCGCCCACCCGCTCGAGACCAAGCAAGCGACAGAGCCGCACCACCTCTTCGTCCATGGGCAGAACATCCATGGGTAGCTCTGCCAGACATGTCTCGTCTTCCCCAGGAGGCACCACTCGCACGCAAGAGACACCTGCCCGCGCGACGATCCACGCCGTGACAGAGCTATCGGCGATAGCGATAAATCCCCTCAGCGAAAGCTGAGCGGAGAACACATCACACAGCGCCTCACCAAGGTGCACCTCGTCAGGGTGAAGGCCGGAGAGCCCTTGGAGAGAGATGAAAAAGGCATCGGCTTGATCATGCCCAACCACAGGCCCAAAACCATAGAGCACGGTGAGCACACGCTCGCGCTCAGCGCGCGCGTAGGCTGGGTCTGGGGGGATCAACACCGCCTCTGGGCAAAGCGCACGGGCGCGCGTCATCGCCATCTGACGCTTCACGCCCAACGCCTCCGCCTCAGCAGACGCCTCGATCACTCGCGCTCCCAAGGTGCCCACATCGACGAGGAGCAGAGGCTGCCCGGCGAGGTCGGGTGCATCACGCAAGCGAGAGTTGAGTTCAAAGCGTGGTATGTAAATGCAGGCTATGCGGCTCATTGAGCGCGACCTCCCCACCACACGCCATCTTCCCGAGCTTGCTCTTGATGATCTGCACCTCAAGATGTGCCAGCGAGGCTTTGCGCCGTACCGCCAACTGCAACGCGATGAAGGTACCCAAAGACGCCGAGGGCGTGGGGCGCTCGGTGATAAAGAGCAACGTCGCGCCGCTCTTCTCGGCCCCCCGTTGCAAGCGCGCCAGCTGCGCTGTGGGCTGATGTAACGCGTGCGGCGGTAGGTCTATCACCAACAAGCTCACGGCTCCTCCAGCAGCGAGGAGGAGATCGGCAGCCTTGAGGGCGTGGCGGGGGTCGTCGGCGGAGACACGCACCAACAAGAGCTGCTCTAAAGGTGCGCCGAACTCCAGCGCAGGGAGAGGGTAAAAGCCCCCCGATCTCCCATGCTTGTGAGCGTCAATCCACGCCACCTGCTCACCGCAGCTGATAGCGTGGCTACAAAGAGCCGTAGCCAAGGTGCGCTTGCCCGACGAACGGCGCCCCGAAATCTCGCTCAAGCGAGCGCGAGGGATCCCGCCATGGGGCAAGATCGCGTCGAGAGGGGCGATGCCACTGGGTAAGACCTCGCGTGGCGCGAGGTCCACCCCGCGCATGGCCTGCATGGCTGCACGACTGAACATGTGTTCAGCCTACCACCGTCACCCCATGGGTCAAGCCTTGACAATGAATGCTGGGGTTAGCTGGCTGGCTGGTTAGCCAGTCTGCCAGGCATTGCTGCCCAGCATGCCCCTGTCGTGCTACCTTCCCGCGGCTGAACGGGGGGCGACGTGACCACAGATGCCGACAAGACCAAGGCCCAACTCATCGAGGAACTCGAGAGGCGCCGCCGTGGAGAGCGCACGCTCCTCGATAGCGAAGAGACACGACACAAGAGCGAGGAGCGCCTCCAAGCCATTATCAGCTCCATAGCCGACTACCTGATGGTGCTCGACCGAGAGCACCGCGTCCAACAGGTCAACCGAGTCATAGAGGGCATGAAGCCGGAACAAGTTATCGGCAAGCTGCTCTACAAACTTGCCCCAGGAGGCCAGCAGGAAATCCAGCAGGTCAAAGACCACCTGGATTGGGTCCTTCAGCACGCCGAAAGCCGACGATACCACACGGCCTACCCGCGACCAGACGGCAAAACGATCCACTTCTGCTCCATCGCTGCGCCCATCGTCGTCGGTGGTGAAGTAACCGGGACGGTGGTCAGCTGCCGAGACGTCACAGACCAGATCAGGCTCGAAGAAGAGTGCCGGCAAGCACAGAAGATGGAGTCCATCGGTCAGCTCGCTGGTGGGGTTGCGCATGACTTCAACAACCTGCTCACCATCATCAACAGCTATGCCAGCATGGCCCTCGGTGGTTTGAGCGAGGCAGACCCGCTGACGATGAACTTCGAGCAGATCCTCGACGCCGGCCAGCGGGCCGCCACCTTGACTCGCCAGCTGCTCGCCTTCAGCCGCAAGCAGCTGATGCAGCCCCAAATTCTCGACATCAACACCACCGTCACCAACCTGGAGAAGATGCTGCGGCGAGTCATCGGTGAGAATATCGAGTGTTCGACCATGCTCGCCGAAGACCTTGGGCGCGTTCGCGCCGACCCTGGCCAAGTTGAACAGATGCTGATGAATCTGGCGGTGAACGCCAAGGACGCGATGCCTCGGGGTGGACAGCTGAGGATCCACACAGCCAACATCGACTTGGACGAAGAGTTCGTGAGCACGCATTCAGAGATGAGCGCGGGCCCCTACGTGATGCTCACGGTGGCTGACAACGGGGCCGGCATGAACGCCGCCACGAAAGAACGCATCTTCGAGCCCTTCTACACCACCAAAGAACTCGGCCAAGGGACAGGGCTGGGCCTATCGACGGTCTATGGCATCGTCAAACAGAGCAGCGGAGAGATCTGCGTGCACAGCGAGCTCGGCCAGGGCACGACCTTTAAGGTCTACCTTCCAAGGCTCGAAACCGACGAGAAAGCGCCGCGCCGCGAGACCAACGCCAGCAGTCTCCATGGCACCGAGAGGGTGTTGGTGGTGGAAGACGAAGAGGCCGTGCGGATCATCGCGAGCCGAATTCTCATGTCGGCTGGCTACCAGGTGACCGCCGCCGCCGACGGCCTCGAGGCGCTCACCGAATGCGAGCAACACGGCGGAGAGTTCAGCCTGGTGCTCACAGATGTGGTGATGCCCAAGATGGGCGGCGAGGAGCTCGCGCGCCAACTCTTGGAGACCTACCCACACCTGCAAGTGGTTTTCATGTCCGGGTATACCAATAACACCGTCGCGCACGACGGCATCCTCAACAAAGGCACCCACTTCATCGCGAAGCCCTTCACCGCATCAAAGCTCCTGACGAAGATACGGATAGCATTGGATGGGGGGTGAGATGAGCAAGCACCCTGCGCGTTATTGGTCCCCAGACCAAGATCAGCGCATCGTCTGCAACCTCTGCCCGCGCCACTGCCGCCTCAAAGAGGGGCAACGAGCCTTCTGTTTCGTGCGCCAAAACGTGGGCGGCGAGATGGTGCTCACCACGTATGGCCTGAGCACTGGCTTCTGCATCGACCCCATTGAAAAAAAACCGCTCAATCACTTCTATCCGGGCAGCGCGGTGCTCTCCTTTGGCACCGCCGGTTGCAACCTTGGCTGCCGCTTCTGTCAGAACTGGGATATGTCCAAAGCACGAGAGGTGGAGGGCATCAGCCAGCAAGCAGCACCCCAGGCCATCGCCCAGGCCGCCGCTGACAACGGCTGCAAGAGCGTCGCCTTCACCTACAACGATCCGGTGATCTTCGCCGAATACGCCATAGACACCGCCAAGGCGTGCCATGAGCTTGGCATCAAGACCGTCGCCGTCACCGCGGGCTATATCAGCGCCGAAGCTCGCCCAGACTTTTTCGGCGCCATGGACGCCGCCAACGTCGACCTCAAGGCCTTCTCCGAGCGCTTCTACGAGAAGCTCTGCTTCGCCGCGTTAGCGCCCGTCCTCGACACCCTCGCCTGGCTGCACCGCGAAACCGAGGTCTGGCTTGAAGTGACCACGCTCTTGATCCCCGGAGAAAACGACAACGAAGACGAACTCGCGCGCCTTTGCGATTGGCATGTGGAGACCCTCGGGCCCGATACACCTCTGCATTTTTCTGCTTTTCACCCTGACTTCAAGCTGCGTGATCGCCCTCGAACTCCAGCGACCACGCTCACACGCGCCCGCCAACTGGCCCACGCGGCGGGCCTGCGCTACGTCTACACGGGGAACGTGCACGACCCTGCAGGGCAATCCACCAGCTGCCACGCCTGCGGCGCGCTGCTCGTGGAACGCGATGGCTATCAGATCGGCGCCTACACCATCGACAGCGGGGGGCACTGCGCTGCTTGCCATCAGCCCGTGGCAGGACGCTTCGAGGGTGATGTCGGTCACTGGGGCTCACGGCGCCAGCGTATTCGTCCCTGACCTGCAGGGCCCAGAGCACCCCAGAGCACCCCCAGCATTTGTCCATGAGCCATCGAGACCTTATGATTGACAGACGTTAAACATCTTCTCCTGGGAGGTTCGCTGTGGCGCCAACATCGAAGAGCCTGCGTCTTTTCGCCACCCTCGCGATCATCGCCCTCGCAGCTTGCAACGGTCAGCAGTCCACCGCCTCAGATGCGGCACAGGATGTCAACAACCAGGGCTCAGACCTCAAGAGCTTCACCGATGGTGACCCAGGCTGCAGCGGCCAGGGCTGTCAATGCCTCACCGACGATCCCTGCATCGCCGGTGCCGATCAAACAGTCTGCATTGACGGCACCTGCCGCAAGGGGTGCAACGCCAACGTGCCCTGCGTGCCCGCCGGTGTGACCTGCTGCGAAAACCAATGCATCGTTGGCTGCTGCACCAACGATGACTGCCCAGGCGGTGGTGTTTGTGACCTAAGCACGCATCTCTGCGCCAGATGCGAAGCTCACGCTGAATGTGGCGATGACGCACGCTGCTGCGGCGAGGATGGCGAAAAAAGCTGCTACATCGGTAACTGCTGTGGTGATGAGGACTGTGAAACCCTAGACGAGACCTGCGTGGGCAACACCTGCCGCGTTGCGTGCGACGCACAAGGCGCGTGTGCCACAGGGAGCACCTGCTGCCAAGGCTACTGCTATCAAGGTGACTGCTGCGCAAACCCTGACTGCAGTGACGGCAAGGTCTGCAGCACCAACCACTGCGTCTACTGCCAACGGGACGACCAATGCGGTAGCGGCAACATCTGCGACCCGACCACCGGGCGCTGCCAGGTGGGTTGCAACGGCACCAGCCTATGCGTTGGGGGCAGCGTGTGCTGCGGCACCCTGGGCCTCTGCGCGCCAGGTGCCAGCTGCAGCGGCAGCTGCTTCACGGGCACCTGCTGCGACGACGACGACTGCCCCATGGGCCAAGGGCGCTGCGCACCCGACCACACCTGCCGAGAGGCCTGCACCGCTGATGAGCAATGCCAGGGGGATACCTGCTGCAGCGGTTATTGTCATAGCGGCCCCTGCGTCGTCACCCTCACCGGAAACGGGCGCGCGGGCCCGGCCGATGCGACCCTCGCGAAGGCTCGCATCAACGGCGTCAAAGCCCTCGCCCCCGACGGCAAGGGCAACCTCTTCTTCATTGAGTGGGTCGGCACAGGGGTACGCGTGATCAACCGTGGTGTGACCCCGATCGGACGCGTCCCCGCGGGCTCCGTCGGTATGTTGACCAGTGGCATCTACGGCTGCAAACCAGGCCCAGCGACGTCCGCCGAGATGGCCAGGCCCATGGGCCTGGCCTTTGGCGATGATGGACGACTCTATGTGGCCGACCATCAGTGCGCTCTAATCTGGGAGGTCTCGGCGGATTTCACGCAGGTGAGGATCCTGGCCGGGGACCCCAACACACGCGAGGTCAAAGATGGCAAGGGTGGTGACGCCCACTTCAACTACCCCCAAGGCATCACCTTTGGCCCTGACAAGCGGCTCTACGTCAGCGGAACCAATAACGCGCTCATCCGCCAGGTCGCCCTCGACGGCACCGTCGTCACGGTCGCGGGTACAGGCACTAACGGTGAGGTGGACGGCGATGCCCTCACCCAAGCGCAATTCGACCACCCCATAGGCCTGGTGATGGACAGCGGTGGCACGCTCTTCGTGGGTGATTGGACACCTGGCACCGTGCGCAAGGTGGACGGCCTCACCACCGGCACCAACCCACAAGTCCATACGTTGGTTCCCTACGACGTGGACGCCTCACTGCAAAAAGCAGCCACCAGCCCCGATCCCGACCCCGACCCCCGGCGGAAATGGCTCCGCACCTATGGCTGGTCGAGTCATGGAAACATCGCCGTGGGCGCCGGTCAGAAGCTCTATGTCAACTTCTGGAACGCTGGCATCTGGGAGGTCTGGCCCCGCTCAGGCTCACTGTGGAACTTCAAAAAGCTGCTCACCAACCACGACGTGATCACCCAAGCCCTCGAGCCCAACACCAACCAACTCTGGCTCGGCTCGTGGGTCAACGGGCTGCTCACGACCACATCGAATACCATCAAGCTTTGGGATATAGCCACCAGGACGACTGTCTTCACCGTCGGCCAACCAGGCCTCAAGGGGGTCAACGATGGGCCCCATCCCACCTTCATGTTCCCGGGCTGCGATGGCGCGCTCACCGTTGATGATAGCGACAACGTCTGGATCGCCGACCGCTGCGCCGATAGGGTCCGCAAGGTCGCTCCTGACGGCAGCGTGACCTCCTTCGGTACCGGTCAATTCGGAGAGGCTGCAGGTGACACCACCACCGCCCAGTTCTGCTACCCCTCCGCTATCACCGCGCACAAGGGCAAGATCTATGTGGCAAATCATGAATGCGGACGACATATCATGCGCATCGATCCCACCACTGGCGTCACGACCCTGTTGGGCACCACTTGCCCCGCTTCCGAAAAGGGGATCGCCGAGGGAGGGGGGGACCTCTGCCCCCAACCCTCCCCTGGCGGAGGCATCGTCTTTGACGCCGCTGACAACCTCTATATCAGCGTGATCTTGGAACCAGGAGCGGGTCGCAGCGCCACCTATGGCAAGAGCTATTGGGATGGCATGCCCATGCTCGTGAAGATCCCCGCCGCGGGCAGCGGCGCCGCTGTATTCTTTGCCGGAAGACGTAACAACCCCACCGTGCCCGACGAGCGAGAGACCTGTATTGACGGCCCGATCAACAAAGGCCAATTCGGGAAACCGTATGGGCTCGCTATAGACTCTGCAGGATATATTTATGTGGGCGACGCCGCCTGCGGCGTGCGCAAGGTGGGCCCTGATGGCACCATCACCACCCTGGAGAATGAGTTCGCCACCGTCGCCGTGGCCATCGGCCCAGGGCCTGATGGAGACGAGACGCTCTTCGCCTCCCGCAAGAATCAAATCTACACGGTGGATCGCATCACGGGGAAGGCAACCTGGTATGCGGGGGATAGCACCTTCAGCTTTGACGATCACGCGAGAGATGGTCTGCCCTCTTACGCTCGCTTCTGGGAGGTGTACTCCATGGCTCACGCTAAGAACGGGGACCTCTATCTGCTCGACAAGCGCAACGGTCGTGTGCGCGTCATCCGGCGCTAGACCTTCATCACCCGCTGCCTGCGTGCTCGAGGGCCTTGACCAAACACTCACCATTCATCCGCCCACACACGGAACTCGGAGGGCTTGACGCGGTAGCGCGCGAAATTGCCCTCGTGGATGGCCAGGAGTTCACTCTCCACGACAACCCGGAAGTACTCCCGCTCGCCTTCATCGATCTCTTCCGAGGCGTAGCGAGCGACGTGGTTGAGCGCGTCCTGGCGCGACATACAACCGCGGATCACCTCCGCAATAAGCTCGCGAATGCGCTGTCGATGCTTCAATCGAAAGGGGTCGGGATCTCCAAGGGATTGCTGGATAGCGGCATAGCGCTCTGCGGAGCGCCGGTAGGCCCAGAGAAACACATCCCGGAGCAGGTCCACGCGGCGCAGCTCGTAGACACCAAGGATGGCCTGGTTATACAGGTCCTGGGACACGTCGGTGAACGAGAGCGGACAGAGGTTCGCGAGCAGGAAGGGGATGTTCGCGGCGAGGCGCGATACGCGCTTGTTCACGTCATCGAAGGGTTGCAGGTAGGGCAGATATACCATGGCGTAGAACGCCTGCTCGAAGGGGTCATCGATGGCCGAGGCCGTGTGAAGAAGCTGATCGAAGCACTCCTCGATCAGTTGGGGAACCCCAAGGGGCAGATAGGTCGAGCCACCAATGCCCACCCCGATGTGACGCAGCCGGCCCGCTGCGGCCGGGTCGGGCAGCAGCTCGCTCGCCAGCAAGGCGTGCAGGTTCAGGATCGAATAGCGATTGAAGTTGATCTCCTCCGCCGAGTCTACAAGGAACTCAATGGCGTCCTTGTGGTTGAGCAACATCTGCGCTTCCCAGCGCTCCTTGCCCTCGGCCTCCTGGCTGAAATCGAGCAAGCGCCGCGTGTCGAGCAGCGTGTACGTGTTGCCCTCCAAGCGGCTTGAGCTCCATGAGAGGTCGATAAGCAGCCGATCGAGGACCTTTCGTGCATAGGTACCCGCGGCGAGTTCAACCATGTTCGATTTGCCCAGCTGATGCAGCTCGGCGCGTTCGTCAGCGGAGAGGAAGTAAGTTTCGCCAGGGCAGTAGTTGTCGAGGAAAGCCCGGTCGAATCCGACAGGAGCACGGCCCTCGGGCGGCATCTTCAAATGGGCTTGGATATCACGACTGGCTGGCGACATTGCGATGGGGATCTGATGAGATCCCCTTTCGTCGGTCTCGGCAGCTCTTGGAGTGAGGATCGCCGAGCCCTGCTCCAGCTGCACTGAATCGGGGAGCCGGTAGCGCGTCGATCGCCCACCCCCCTCTCGCAGCAGCCTGCCAGATGACACGAGATGTCTGAGCCGCTTTTGCAGTGTTCGTCGAGAGGCCAGCGCCCCTAGGTGCTTTTCAATCTCGGCAGCCAAGATCGCACAGCTTTGGTCTTGCAGGAGCGCAAGGATGGCTTCTTCGGCTTCATTGATGGCCATGGCGTCCTCGATTCGCGAACTTCTTGAGCTATTCGCGAAGCTTTCGGGGCTATTCGCGAAGAATAGCACTTATTCGCGAAGCTTATTCGCGAAGCTTTTGAGCTATTCGCGAAGCTTTTGAGCTATTCGCGAAGCCTTTGAGCTATTCGCGAAGCTTTTGAGCTATTCGCGAAGCTTTTGAGCTATTCGCGAAGCTTTTGAGCTATTCGCGAAGCTTTTGGAGCTTTGACGACCACGCGAGAGATGCTCTGCGCTCTTATGCTCGCTTCTGGGAGGTGTACTCTATGGCTCCTCTCGCTGTACGCCGGACAACGCGCCGCCGCCGGATCCTCGCTCCCGCCTTGGGTTTTTTTTGGTGAAACCGCAGGGCGAAGGCAGCTTGTTACGGATGTCTCGAGCGAAAGCAGCACCCATCGCTCACGCCCTGGCAAGATCGAGCATGCTTGCTCGTATACTTTGGCAATCCATAGTTGCACATGAGGAGAACCTACAGATGTCTACCTGCTGGACCCACCCACCTACCCGTTTTCTTGCTCTGATAATTGCGCTCATCGGAGCCACCAGCCTTGTTTCTAGCTGCAGCAAAGAGCAGGAGACTGTCTGCACGAACCTCTGCACTGAAGGCACCTCCATCTGTGCTGAAGACAGCGTCGTGAGCTGCGTCACCGACGCCCACGGATGCCTCGCTTGGGGTGCGCAGACCCCCTGTCCCACCAGCACCCCCTCATGCAGCGATGGGCACTGCGCGGCCACCTGCACCGATGAGTGCACGTTGGACGCACGCCAATGCGTGGGCGGCGTCCAGGCTGGCTATCAGCGCTGCGGTGAACACGATTCTGATCGCTGCACCGACTGGGGTCCAGTGCTCTCATGCAACAGTGAGGAGCTCTGCGTCGAGGGCATATGCCTGCCAGACTGCGGGGGTGAACCGTGCACTTGTCAAGCGGGTGAGACCTCTCCCTGCCCAGACCAAGGCGAGTGCCAAGGTGGTGTGCGTTCATGTATCGACGGGAGCTTCGGCGAGTGCGAGTGGACCCTTGGACCATCGGCCGAGATTTGTGACGGCAAGGACAACGACTGCAACAACATCGTCGACGATGCCAACACACTGACAGCCCCCATGTGCGCCCTACAAGCAGGTGTCTGCCAAGGCGCCGTGAAAGTCTGCGGAGGCGCATCCGGCTGGATACCTTGCGACGATGCCCTTTACGCAGCCCAAGCGACCGTCGACGGGTCTATCTACGAACCCGAGGAGACACGTTGCGATGGCAAAGACAATGACTGTGATGGTGAGACCGATGAGGCAGCGAGTTGCTGCCAACCCGACTGCTCTGGACGGGTCTGTGGGCCAGATCCACGCTGCCAAATATCCTGCGGAACCTGCGCTACCGGCACGTGTGACGCTGACGGACAATGCGTGAGCTCAGCCTGTGTGAGCACCGGTCTGATGAGCATCGACACCATGGGTAATGTCGGCGAAGAGGCCTCTCTGGCTGTAGGACCGGATCAGAAGGTTCACATTAGCTACTATGACGCAACAAACGAGGACCTCAAATACATCACCAATACAGCAGGATCCTGGACCTCTACCACAATAGACTCTGCAGGTGATGTCGGCTGGACCTCATCTGTGGCGGTGGATGGAAACAACAAGGTTCACATCAGCTACTACGACCTGACAAACCAAGACCTTAAATACGCCACAAATGCTTCCGGTTCGTGGGTCACCACCACCTTAGACGCCAACAGCGACGTGGGCGTCTACAGCTCCTTGGCGGTAGACCGAAACAACAAGATCCATATCAGCTACTTACACTACGTCTACGCAAACCTTAAATACGCCACCAACGCTTCAGGCGCTTGGGTGTATGGCACCGTTGATGACACAACGGGTGCCGGTTGGCACTCCTCTTTGGCCGTGGACGGGAACAATAAGGTACATATCAGCCACTATGAGACAGACAGCCTAGACCTCAAATATGTCACCAACGCCTCGGGCACATGGGTCTCCGCGACCCTTGACACCAAGGGAGATGTTGGCGAGCACACCTCCTTGGCAGTGGATGGAAACAACAAGTCCCATATCAGCTACCACGACGTGACAAATCATGACCTCAAATACGCCACCAACGCCTCGGGTACTTGGGTCTTGACCACCCTCGACTTCCAGGGCTATGTCGGTGAAACATCCTCTGTGGGGGTAGACCAGGACAACAAGGTCCACATCAGCTACCTAGACAGCACCACCTTGGACCTCAAATACGCAACCAACGCAGCAGGCAACTGGGGAACTTGGGTCACCTCCACCCTAGACTCCACAGGTGGGGTTGGCTGGGGCTCGTCTTTGGCGGTAGATAGAAACAACAAGGTTCACATCAGCTACTACGACGAAACGAAGCTCGACCTCAAATACACAGAAGTTTGCCCGCAATGAGCCAGCCCTGGGGTCTCTTGCATCGCAACAGGCTGCATCCAAGTTGGCGTTTCCTTCCATGGCAAGGGTTGACCCAAACTACTGCAGGCTGACATTCTGGAAGCTGCCGTCACCGGCCAGATAATCGCCCTCAGCCGATAGCCCCTTCACGCGGATCCGAGCGAAATACGTCGGGGTCTCCGGCCAGAGCCAATTGAATTTATTCCAGCCTGCTTCGACCTTCATCGTCACCACAAAAGACCACGTCTTGCCACCATCGGCAGAGTATTCGATGCGAGCGAGCCGAATGTCGTCGCCTGCATAGAATTCGATCAAGTTGTGGGCGCCCGCGACATAGCTTCCACCACCAGAGGGGGTGGCTACGAAGAGTTCGCTCTTCAGCTCCTTGCCAGCTGGGATGTAACGGTGGAGTTCGATGCGATTGGCCACATGTCCAGTCCAGGTATAGTGGTTGTAAAGCCACTCCTCAGGAGTCTTCGTCCAGCTGTTGTAGAGCAAGACATACTTCGCCGTATGAACGGTCCGATAGCCAAATACGGCGACAGAAGGACCGGGTGTG
>JAFCZD010000613.1 GCA_019314525.1 Deltaproteobacteria bacterium | reverse complement strand
GCGGTGTTGGTGCCCCAGCACATGACGCCATCGCTCGCGGTGAGCGCGCAGGATGCGCCTCCGCCCCAAACCTGCCCCCGAAGGCTCACCTGCTTCACGCCCGTGAGGCCGACGACATCGGTGGGGATCCCGCTGCCGCCTAAATCGCCCACTCCAAGTTGGCCCTGGGTATCCCAGCCCCAACACTTGAGGGCCCCGGTGGAGAGGCGCGCACAGCTGTGATCGTAGCCCAACGAAACATCGACGACCTGCACCGAGGCGCCGGTGAGACCCACGGGCGTGACAGGAGTGGATGAGCTGACGTTGTCGTCGTTTCCCAGCTGGCGTCGGGTGTTGAGCCCCCAACAGCGCACGGAGGCGTCATTGAGCACCGCGCAAGCGTGGCTATCCCCCACCGCGAGCTGCACCACGCCCGCTTGCAGCCCGCTGACCTGCACGGGGATCGTGCTCCGGGTGGTGGTGCCATCACCGAGCTGTCCATAGCTATTTCTGCCCCAACACCACACGCCGCCCGAGACGAGCGCGCAGCTGTGAAATGCGCCAGCCCCGACGAAGGTGACACCGCTGGTGAGCCCAGTGACAGCGACCGGGCTCGAATGATCGGTGGTGGTGCCATCACCCAGCTTTCCATCTTGGTTGTATCCCCAGCACCTCGCCTCACCGCTGAAGATGCCACAGCCGTGATCGAGCCCCAGGCTCAAGCCCCGCCCCTCTGTGCCGAGGTTCGTCGCCAATACAGGCGTGTTGGTGGCAAGGGTGGTGCCATTCCCAAGCACGCTATGGCTGTTGTCACCCCAACAGTAGACAGCCCCGCTCTGCTTCTGCGCGCACATGCTGTAGTGCCCCGCAGCAATAGAGACGACGCCATCGAGCTGCGGCAGATCGTTATCCATGATAGCGATCGAGTGCGTGTGCTGCTGGCCCAAAGCCGCGCCAATGGGCTGCTGCAGCGTTACCACCAGCGTCTCATCGCCCTCTACGGCCAGGTCATCGAGGATGCGCACCTGCACCGTCGCCGACGTTTGGCCGGCGGGGATCGTCCAACTTCCGTCTTCCAAGGTGTGGTCGCCGCCAGACGCTGAACCGCTCACAACATAAGGGATGGTGACGGGGGCTGACCTCAGGCCACTGAGGGTGAGGCGCAACCAGTGATACCCTGTCGACTCGTCCACCGCAGAGCTCTCCTGGCCAAAACCCACGAGCGGCAGGACGTCCACCTCGAAGGTCACGCTGGCCGTGCCCGTGACACCGTTTTCATCGTCGAAAGCAATAGAGCCACCGCAGCGACCGTTAAAGCCAGCGTCCGGGGTGTAGGTGAGCGCGCCTGTGGAGGCGTCGATGCTCAACGCGCCCCGCTCATCACAGGGGTCTGTGACCACGGAGCTGCCCATGGAGTAGATGCCGTGGCCCTCATCGCTGCACACGACATCCTGATCGGCGTAGATCTGGGTGGCGCCGGCGTCCTGAGCAATGAGAGCCTGGGTCGCGAGGCTGAGGGTGGGCCGCACGTTGGTGATGGTAAGCGTCAGTGAGGCAGACCGAGGGGCCAGCGATCCCTGGTCCGCCACCAACGCCAAGATGCACGCTCCCACGTCATCATCGTCGGGCGTGCCACTGATGAGGGCGGTGAGGGGATCGATGCCCAGCCAATGGCAGGTATGTGCCGCGCCCAGGCCCCACAGATGATCGTCGACGTGGTCACCAACGAGGACAGTCGGCAAACAGCTGTAGAGCACATCCTCGGCGAGGGTGTCGCCACACGACGCGAGCAGCTCCTGGGGTAATTTCCAGGCACAGACCAGCGGACCGAGGTTGTGAAAGCCTGAATCACAGCGACACTCGGGGCGACCATCCACCAACTCGCAGCTTCCATGACCAGAGCAGCTGACGGTGGCGCAGGGTTCGGTGAATCCGTAGCGGGTGCAGCCATATAACGTTGATATGGCGAGCAGGAAGAAGGCGATCACAAGGGCGCGAAAGCTATTCACCCACCTCTCCGTCGTGACATCGATTCAAGACCATCTACTCTATAAGCGTATGGTGATTGGCTCTTGAGGTCAATTCAGGGGGTTGTTTCGCTCTCTGCCCGCAGGTTTGACCGCGCACAACGCGACTCCTCTGCGTTCTCCAGCCAATCGCTCACGAAGGTCTTGAACTCGTCCACCTCGAAGGGCTTTTCGAGCCTGAGATTTTCGACCTTGCTCAGGTACTCCCGCGAGCGCGCCGTGAAGGCACCACCGCTGATGAAGACGAGCTGCTCCGCCAGAAATGGATGCTCGCAGGCAAGCCAGGCGTGGAGATCTATGCCGGAGCCATTGGGCATCATCACGTCACAGAGGATCAAATCGAAGCCCTGGTCGTTCTCCAAGATAACCTTAGCCACGGCACCGCTTTCGGCCTCCACCACCTCATGCCCCCGGAGCATGTGCACGATCACGTCGCGAATGCCTCGCTCGTCATCGACGATGAGCACACGCCCTCCAGACCGAGGCGCGATGCTGTGGGCGAATGGTGCAGTGATAAAGCCGTCCTCAGCAGTCTCCGCAGGCAGACGGATCGTGAAGCTCGCCCCCTCACCAAGCTCGCTCCGCACCTCAATCGTTCCCCCACAAGCCTCGATGATGCTCTGGGAGATGGACAAACCAAGCCCAGAACCAAGCCCCACCGCCTTCGTCGTGAAAAAGGGTTCGAAGACCTTGTCCAGGTCCCCAGGGGCAATGCCCTGGCCTGTGTCGCTCACCTCGACGCACACCTCAGCGCCCTCTTGCCACGTCCGCACCTTGATCTCGTTGCCCTCGACCTCACCATCGACGATGGCATGGGCGGCGTTGATCAGCACGTTCAAGAAGACCTGCGAGAGTCGACCCTCATCGGCCATCACGCCGGACACCCTGCCATAGGTCTTCACCAGGCGCGCCCGGTGTTTGATCTGGTTGAAGGCCATGCTGATGGCACCCTCCATCACCCCTTGGAGGTTCACCAGCGTGTGCTCATGCCCCACCCTCGTGAACGAGCGCAAGCTGCGGGTGATATCACGGATGCGACCACAGCCCTCAGCAGCCTGCTCTGAGCGCTGACACATATCATCCAACATCATCGGGCTGAGCATGCGCGCAGTGTCCCCCATCACCACGTCGTACGCGCTTGAGCCCAGCGTCTCCCTCAAACGCATACTCAATTGCCGCATAGCATCCCGCAGCAAGGGGAGATCATCTCTTAGGGTCTGGAGGTTATAGAGCACGTAGGAGAGCGGGTTGTTGATCTCGTGACCCACTCCAGCGGCCAGCACCCCCATGCTCGAGAGCCGGTCCGATTGTGCAATCTGCGCCTGCAAGCGCTTGCGCTCGCTGATATCCACGACGATAGCACGACTCTCCACGATGGCGCCCGCGGCATCCCGCTTGGCGTGCACGCTCAGGCTCACGTCCACCACGCTGCTGTCGGCGTGCTTCATCTGCAGCTCGACGTTGTCGATGCTCTCTCCAGCCCGAAACCTCTCGAAGACCTCC
>JAFCZD010000153.1 GCA_019314525.1 Deltaproteobacteria bacterium | reverse complement strand
CCACCTGGACGCCATGGAGGCCCTCGCGCGCATCTATCGCCAGCGGGGTGATTGGGGCAAAACCGTGCGCCTCCTCGCGGACGCGGCCGAGGCGAGCAAGAGCCCCTCGGCCACGGCGAACTACTTCCACGAGGCAGCGCAGATTCACCTCCAGGAACTCGATGATGATGCGGGCGCAGAGAGTCTACTTCACCGGGCCCTGCACGCTGACCCAGACCACGCCACAACAGCACGTGCCTACGCCAAGCTGCTCTTTGCGCGTGGAGCCTACCAGGAACTGCTGCCGGTGCTTGAGGTCGTCCGCCGTAAGACCAACGCGGACGACCACGAGGGGCTGATCGCTCTGCATCATCAGATGGGTGCCGTCGCTGCCAAGCTCGGCGACAAAGACGCTGCCAAGAAGTATCTGGAGAAGGTCCTTGACCTTGCCCCTGATCACGCGCCCACCCTCACCGTGCTCGCAGACCTCGCCCTCGAGGAGGAAGCCTGGCCGCGTGCCCATCAAGCCCTGAGGCGACTGCACTCCCTTGGGGCCTGGCCTGAAGGCACGCAGGGCGACGCGCGGTATATGCAGCTCGCTGACTGCGAGGTCACCCTCGGCAATAAGGCTCAAGCTATCGCGCTGGTGAGTGAACTCTTGGAGCGCCGTCCGGCGCACTCCCAGGCCCTGGAGCGCCTGGCTGAGCTCAAAGCCGACTCGAGCGACTGGACCGCGGTGCTCCAAGCGAAGAAGGCGCTCCTCAGCCGCACCAGCGTGGACGATGACTGGTGCCGCATTCAGATGGAGGTTGGCGACATCCTCTACCGCGAGCTTGGTCGAGCCGATGAGGCCGCCCTTGCCTACCGCGCGGGCCTCGAACGCCGAGCAGACGATCGGGGCCTGTTGCACCGCCTCCTTGACCTCCATTCAGCAGAGAAGGGTTGGAAGGAGACCATCTCGGTCTGCCAAACGCTCGCCTCCATCGAGACTGAGCCCGCAAACAAGGCCAAATACCTCGGCACCGCCGCTCGCATCTTTGGACGAGAACTCGACCAACCCGATGAAGCGCTTCGCTTCTATAATCTTGCCCTGGACACCAACCCCAAAGAGCTGAAGGCCTTCGAAGCGGTGGACAAGATTTGCACCCGGCGCCGTGACTGGAAGGGGCTCGAGCAGAACTACGGACGCATGCTTCAGCGCCTGCCCAAAGACGGTGACCTCGGGCTAAAGGTGATGCTCTGGCACAACCTCGGGGAGGTGATGCGCAGCCGCAGACGCGATTTCGAGGGTGCCATGGCGGCCTTCGAGGTCGCCCAGAAGTTGGAGCCGAGCCCAAAGCGAGCCCAGATCCTTGCGGAGCTCTACCTCAACTCAGGGCCAAAATATCTGGACCGAGCCATCGGAGCACATCACCTACTGCTGGACTCCAACCCCCATCGGGTGAGCTTCTACAAGGCGCTACGGCGGCTCTACATGGAATCCGGGCGTTATGACGAGGCGTGGGGCTTCTGCGCCACCTTGAGCTTCATGCAGAAGGCAGACCCCGAGGAAGAGGCGTTCTTCCGCCAATACCAACGCCGGAGTCCACCTCAGGCTAAGGCGCGCCTAATGGAAGATGCGCTCCAACGCCACCTCTACCACCCCACCCTCGACCCCTTTCTCAGCGCTGCCCTGGCGCTGATGGCACCCGCTGTGGCCGTGCGCACAGCGCGCCCCCACTCGGACTTCAAACTCAAACGCAAAGAGCATGTAGACCCGGCCACTGTCGACCACCCTTGCTGTCGTATTTTCGCCTACGCTTCTGCCGTGTTCAACGCACCCCAGGTGGACTTCTTCCTTCGTCCCCAGGTACCAGCAAGCCTCCAGATCGCGCACACCACTGAGGCAACCTCCTTCGTGGCTGGAGCCCACGCGCTGGCCGAGGGGCGCGATGAGCGCCAGCTCGCGTTCATCGCTGGCTGCCAACTGAGCTTCCTCCTGCCCTCACTCTTCTTGCGAGTCGCCCTGCCTTCACGCAGCGAATTAAGCATCGCCTTCATCGCTGGGCTGAAGTTTGTAAACCCCAACGTCAACATCCCCGCAGAACATCGCCGGCCTATCAACAAGGTGCACGATCAACTCCGACGCCGACTGCGCCCCCACCAACTCGACCAGCTGAAGGACCTGATGTCCCGGCTCGCCAGTCGCCAGAAGGTAGACCTTGACGGCTGGTGGAAGGGCGCGGAGCTCACCGCCGATCGCGCAGGGCTGCTGCTCTGCGGCGACCTCGAGACCGCCACACGTGTGGTGGGCATGGAACCAAGCAGCGGCGGGATCCCGGTGCGAGAGCGCGCTTCTGAGCTGGTGCGCTTCTCCACCTCGCAATCCTACTTCATCCTACGGCGCCAAATGGGGCTGACGATTGAGGGTGAATAGACGTTCGCGGCGTAAGTCGCGAACCTATCCGCCACCGAGCATTGCCCGCAGATTGGCCATCATATCTGCCATCTGCCCCTCATCGGGTACCGCCGTGAGATCGTCGAGTTCAAAGCTGGTCTCATCCACGGTGTCGAAGAAGCGGCTGGGGGTTCGGGGCTGAAGCCGACCACGCGTCAAACGCTCGGTAGCCCGACTGAGCACCAGCTCATCGCGTGCGCGAGTGATGCCCACATAGAGCAGCCGACGCTCCTCTGCGATGTCCCCTGAATAGAGGTCATTCTCTTGCGGGTTCATGGTGCGGTCATGGGGTAAGAAACCCTCTTCCAGGCCTATCAAGAAGACGAGCGGCCACTCCAGGCCCTTGGCGCCGTGCAGGGTGCAGAGGGTCACCACATCACCCTTGTCGCCTTCGCCCTCGTCGGCGCCGGAGAGCGCGATGCGCGAGAGGAAGTCACGCAGGGTGGCGCCGGGGTTGCGCCGTTCAAAAGCCTCCACGCTGGCGATGAAGGCAGCGACGCCTCCCAAACGTCGATCCAACGCCTTGCTCGAGGTGCTGGTGCGCTCGATTTCTTCTATCAACCCCAAGCGCTGCACCAGCCCACGTAAGCCCTCGGCGAGCTGCCCCTTGCCCAAGCCTCGCCGAGTCTGCTCGATGAGCGAGGTGAACCCGTCCACGGCGCGGATGGCGCGGCCATCGTCGTCTAGCGCCTCTTCAGCGGCCTGAGCCGTCTGAAAGAGGCTCCTCTGATGATCTTCGGCCCATTGGGCGAGGCGCTGCACGGTCTTGGGACCGATGCCACGGGAAGGCGAGTTGATCACCCGACGCAGGCTGATCTCGTCAGCAGGGTTGGCCAGGAGGCGCAGGTAGCCAAGCAGATCTTTGACCTCCCGGCTCTCGTAGAAAGCCTGCCCACCGAGCACGCGGTAGGCGATGCCCTGCTCGCGCAGATCGCCCTCGAGCCCACGCGCCAAGATATTCGACCGATAAAGCACGGCGATGTCGCCCTGACGGTGACGACCGCTCGAGACAGCCCCTTGAATCTCCCGCGCCACCCATTGGGCCTCGGCCTCGCCATCTGGAGCCACCATCAGCCGCACGCGCCGCCCCAGCTCTCGTGTGGGCAAAAGCTGCTTGGGGTGCCGATCTGGATTCTCGGAGATCACCGTGTTGGCCAGCTCGAGCACGGACCCCACCGAGCGGTAGTTACGCATCAGGTAGACCTTCGTCGCTCCAGGAAAGTCTTTCTCGAACTGGAGGATATTGCGCACCTGGGCGCCGCGCCAGCCGTAGATCGACTGGTCATCGTCTCCTACAACGCAGATGTTTCGCTCTTTTCCCACGAGGGCCTTGAGAAAACGTAGCTGGGCATCGTTGGTGTCCTGGTATTCATCCACCAGCACATAGCGGAAGCGCTGCTGCCAATGTTCGCGCCAGGCAGCGTCCTGCTCGAGTCGCCGGCAGGGCTCGCACACCAAGTCATCGAAGTCGTAGGCTGCGTAGGCGCTGAGCTGCTCGATGTAGCGCGGGTAGAGTAACGCTGTGGCCTCGTCGTAGGGATCATCGCTCGCTGGCTCGTCTCCGGGCGCGATGAAGCTGTTCTTCATGGCGCTGATGCGGGTGAGGATCGATGAGAGGTCGAAGTTCCGACCGAGGTTCAGGCGGGTGACCAGCTCACGAAGCACGCCCAATTGGTCACCCGTGTCAAAGATAGCAAAACGCGATTCTTTGCCCGAGGTGCCCCCACCACGCAACATCATCAGACCGAGGCTGTGGAAGGTCGAGAGCGTAACAGGGTTAGCCGACGCCGGCCCCACCATCTTGCGCAGGCGCGCACGCATCTCCTCAGCGGCCTTGTTGGTGAAGGTCAGCCCCAAGATCTCCTCACCACGAACGCCTTGTTCCATCAGAAACGCAACGCGGTGCGTGATCACGCGCGTCTTGCCACTACCGGCACCTGCGAGCACAAGCAGGGGGCCAGAAGTGGTCTTAACAGCCTGTTTTTGCTCAGGGTTAAGTTTGCTGAGCCAGCGCGACATAGACTTTTCCATCCAATGGGCCGCGGACCATACACGCCGCTGTGGGCGCTGTCGATGGGGCATGCGCATTCTGCGCGAATCAGCCGCGAATCAGCCTCGCCGAACTTGAGCCAAAGCGGTCCCGGTGCGAAGATGGTCTCCTCATGTCAACGCTCCCGGTCAATTCCGATTTCGGAAACTACTTCATCATGCGCCATATCGGCGGTGGGGGCATGGCCCAGATCTATCAGGCCAAGACCAAAGGTCTCGCGGGCTTTGAAAAGACCTTGGCCCTCAAGGTGATCAACCCCGAGTACGCCAATGAGAAGCGCTTCATTGACATGCTGGTGGATGAAGCAAAGATCACCGTCAACCTCGCCCACGCCAACATCGCCCAGGTCTTTGATCTCGGCGAGTGCAACGGCATCTACTACATCGCCATGGAGTTCGTCGACGGCCTCGATGTACTCGAGCTCGTCAACGGGATGCACGCGATGCAACGCCGCCTCCCGGTAGAAGCCGTGGCCTATATTGGGCGGCAGATCTGCAGCGGCCTGCACTATGCCCACACACGCAAGGATCACAACGGCAAGGCGCGCAATCTCGTGCACCGTGACATCAGCCCGCAGAATGTCCTCGTATCGCGCAACGGCGAGGTGAAGGTCGTCGACTTCGGCATCGCCAAGGCTGCAGGCATGAGCAGCAAGACGCAGGCAGGCGTGATCAAGGGCAAAGTCAACTATATGGCACCCGAACAGGTCATGGGCCAATCCGCAGACCCAAGGACGGATATCTTCTCGGTGGGTGTCGTCCTTTGGGAGAGCCTCACGGCGTCCATGGTCTACTCTGCCGACAATATGGGTGAGTTGGTGGTAGCGGTCCGCAAAGCCGAGATCGCTGCCCCTTCGACCAAGCGCCCTGAGATCCCTCCTGCTCTCGATGCGATCATCCTGCGCGCTCTCCACCCCAACCGCATGGAGCGCTTCCAGACCGCCCATGAGCTGCAAGTGGAGCTGACCAAGTTCCTCTCCAATCACGCGCCCGACTACAGCGGCTCAGACGTCGCGCTACTGGTGGAGAAGGCGCTCGCACCGCGTGAGCACGGTTCCGAGTCCAAAGACGACGAGGACGACGTACTCGACCTCAACCTGCTCAGCTCCGAGCTGCAAGACCACCATAGCCTGATCTTCTCTCCCATGTTGGAACCCCAGCTCATCGTCCTCAGCGAAGGACGGGAAGAAGTGCACTCCATCGGCGAGAGCCTGACCATTGGACGTGCTGGAGAGCTGGCCATCGCGGACGCCCGCATCTCCCGCAAGCACGCCAAGATCACACGCATGGAGCATGGAAGCTTCGTCGTCGAAGATCTGGGCAGCTCCAACGGCACCTTCGTCAACGACCGCAGGGTGCATGGCCAGCAACCCCTGCGCCCAGGCGACCGCATTCGCATTGGTGGTTGTCGCATTCGCTTCGCTACTGGCATCGAAAACGTCGACGCTGCACCCGATCCTGTGCCCCCGAAGCAGCCCGACTGCCGACTCTCCATCACCATTGGCGACAAACATATCGAGCGCAAACTCGAGGGGGACATTGAGCTCGGCTACCAACTGCAGCTCGGCCCCCTCGAGCTAGGAGGCGTCTCAGGCAAGTTGGTGCAGAGGGATGGTGGCTACTGGATAGAACCGGGTATGGGGGGACGCTTGGGGGTGATGTTCAGAGGCAAGCGCGCCTCCCAGGCGCAGCGCCTCACCTCTGGTGACCGCTTCGAGATCGGAGGCGTCAGCTTCCGATATGAGGAATAGCTAGGAATGAGCGCGTCTAAAGAGTCCGAAGGCAGTCCGCTGCGACCTCATCGCATCACGCGCTACATTCAGCCCTTGGGGCTGCGCGTGTTGGTGCGTGTGCTCAAAGAAGATCCAGTGCACGAGTCAGGCCTCTATCTTCCCGAGGGCTCAAAGGAGAAGATGCAAGAGGCCCTCTTCGGTGAGATCATCGAGGTCGCGCGCGCCCACCCCCAAGATAACGGTGGAGATGTGAGCCTTGGAGCGAATGTCTCTGGCATCCCCTGCGGCGCCAAGGTCCTCTTTCCCAAGTCTGAAGGGCTACGGGTGCCTTGGGACGACTCTCTGCGCTTACTTGATGTCAAATATGTCCTGGCGACCGTTGAAGAGGTGGGGTTGGACCAGACCCACTGAACGCTCACCGCTACCTTTGGCGAGCAAGCGCACTTACACACTCTGACCAAGACTTTCACCCTTATGCCGAGAGAGATGGAGTATAATCGCGTCGTGAGTTCCGTAGTCTTTGGCAAATACACGCTCCTGAGGCGCCTCGCCCAAGGTGGTATGGCGGAACTCTATCTGGGCCGCTCCCATAAGAGCTATGGCGTCGAGCGTATGGTGGTGATCAAGGTCATCGCGAGCCGCTTCGCTGCTGACGCGTCCTTCGCCAAAATGTTCTCCGACGAGGTGCGCATCTCCGCCACGCTGACTCACCCCAATATTGGGCAGGTCGTGGACGTCGGAGAGGTTGAAGGCCGGCAGTACCTGGCGATGGAATATCTCCATGGCAAGGATATGCGCGTGATCGTGCGGGCGCTCAAGGAAGTAGGCCAACGCGGCGTACCTTATGGGGTGGCTGTGCTCGCCGGGTCACGTATCTGCGCGGCGCTCAACTACGCCCACGAAGCACGCAACCTCGATGGAGAGCGCCTTGGCATCATCCACCGCGACGTCAGCCCCAGCAATATCATGGTCACCTTCGACGGGCAGGTGAAGCTGCTGGACTTCGGTATCGCCAAAGCCGCCCACCGATCGAGCCTGACGCAGCCGGGCATGGTCAAAGGTAAGGTGCGCTACCTCTCCCCCGAGCAACTCATGGGTGAGGCCATCGATCACCGCACCGATATCTTCACCCTTGGTATCTCACTGTGGGAATGCACCGTGGGAGAGCACCTCTTCGAGGGAGCTCAAGACGTACAGGTCTACGACGCGATCAGCTCGGGTCGCATCCGCCCACCTTCATCCCTCGTGCCCGACTATCCGCCGGAGCTAGAGCGAGTGCTGATGCGCGCCTTGGCCCCCTCGCCTGCAGATCGCTACCCCAACACCACCGCCATGCAGGCGGATCTGGAGCGCTACGCGCGCAACGCGAACTTCGCGCTCAGTGAGCTACAGGTGGCAAGCTTCCTCCGGGAACTCTACGTCGAAGAATACATGTCCTGGGAGGAGGCCAAATCCGAGGGCGTGAGCGTCTTGGACTACCTCGTCAGCCAAGCTGACTCCGATGATATGCGACTTGGTGGAGTCCTCGCGGGGGAGGACATCCGAAAGACTCGGATCTCGAGCTCCGTCCCCTCTGTGGTTGGAAACTTCAACGCCACCAGCGCCAACGACGCTGAGCCAAGTGGCACGATCCGCAAGACCATACTCTTCGGCGAAACGCCGCTGCCGCCCATAGCCTCGAACAAGGCTCAACAGTCTGCGAGCGGCCCCATCACCCTCAGCGGCGCTGGGAGCGGACCGAGCAATCGCGGACCAAGCAATCGAGGGGTTTCCGCCGCTCCGACGAAAGACCCCTCGGAGCCGAGCCTACGCGTCGCCGATGGCTCAGCGGTAGAGATTACCCGCGATGGTCGTGGGTCGGTGGTGCCAACGCCCACCAGCGCCCCTCTCGACCGCGACAACGCCCGCATGACGCTGATGAACGAAGACGACCCCAGCGCCCTCACGCTGCCCCCTGTGGACGATGAAGGCCGCGCGCCGATCATCGCCTCGTCCCCTGGCGCGTTAGCGATGGAGAAGACGACCGCCAGCGACCGCAAACTCGCTGAGCTACAGGAGGCTCGTCCCGTGCGGCCTGCAACTGGGGACTGGTCACAGAAGGGACAACAACACGCGGGCACTCATCCATACTTCAAAGGTGATCCCAGCCTCCCCGAGCCCTCGGGCAAGATCGTGCCCTTCGAAGCTTTGGAGCTGCCACGCAAACGCTGGCCTCTCTTTTTGGCCCTGGCGCTGGTGGGCCTCTCCGTGCTCGGCGTCGCGGCTTGGGGCGTCTGGAAGCTCACGAACTCGCAGGGTGTGACAAACACGCACGTGAAGGCAAAGAGGGCCAACACGGGCATCAACGCCAAGGCCGACGTGGGCGTCAACGCCACAGCCGACATGGGCATCAACGCGAAGGTCGACACGGGCGTCAAGGCCGACATGAACAGGAAGGGCGCCACAGCGGTTCCCCCCGTCAAGGGGTCGCCAACCACAACGACGATCGCGGCGAAACCTGAGACTCAGCCCAAGCCCAAGGTTTCTCGGAAGAACTCACGGACGAAGCGCCCACGTACCAAACACTCACGGCCGAAACACCCCAAGCGAACTCGGCCAAAACGCCCCAAGAAGCCCACGACTGGGGACCTCAAAGATCCCTTCTGAGTCAGGGTCACCAAGCAAGGCTCTGATGCCAGGTGGTCTCGTTCGCTCAGTACTCCAACGGCGGGTCGCTGCAGATCGATGCGCCGGCTGCTGTGTCTCCAATGTTCGGCGCATGTTATCGTTCAATCGATGGTGGAGCGAGAGCCTAGCGTCGAGATCATTCCATATGCCGAATCGATGCACGATCAGGTCGTGCAAGTGATGGCGCGGGCCTTCGCGGACCATGTATTCCATGTGGCGATGTTCCAGCAGGAATCCTTTTTGTTGAACGAAGTCATGTTTCGCCTGGGCATCGGCTTGGTCCGAGGGCGCAAGGTCGTCGCTACTGACGGCGACGAGGTGGTCGGTTTTTCCCACTGGGCCACTGAGGATCTCTGTCAGCCGCCTACCTCTGCGATGCTGCGCCTGTTGCCAGGCATGGTTCGTGGCTTGGGTCTGCGGAAGGCGGCTCGGATGGGTCGTTTCTTCTCGATGGTTGGCAAACACGACCCCTCGGAGCCCCATCTGCACCTCGGTCCTGTTGGTGTCGATCCCCAAGTCCAAGGGCGAGGCGTCGGTACTGCCCTGACGGGTCCCTACATCGAAGACCTCGAGCGCAGCGCTAAGGCGGGATTCCTCGAGACCCACGGCGAGGATAACGTCCGCTTCTACCGACGCTTCGGCTTCGAGATCGTGGGAGAGGTCGAGATGTACGGGGTCGCAAACATCTTCATGCGTCGTCCGCCCAGCTCGTGATCGGGAATAACGGGACTATTTCGCGACAGCCCTATACGAGGTCTACTGCGTAAGCAGGTCTGACGCGGCGCGGGGATCGAGGGTGTGGGCGTCGTGGAAGCCGTTGACGATGCCAATGATCGACGAGAAGACCTGTCCCACGGTAGAGGCGGGCTGCCCATTCACTGTGCCGCCATCGTAGAAGAAGTCGTTGATGTTGGTGCAGGCTGGCGCCGTACCACTGCAAGCGTCGTCATTATCACTAACCCAGAAGGCATCACTCTCAGCCACTTTGACCTTAGCCGTCGCGTTGGTCACGCGCACGAGCTGGCTCTCGAGCAGCTCAGCGCTAGCGCTGCCAGGCACGAGGTCCACTGTGGCGATGTCCACCGGCGAGATGTCGCCATTGCTCTGCACCACCGTGACGCTGGTAAGATCCTTCAGCTCGTCGATGTCGTAGAAGATGTCGAAGGTACCCTCGATGGTCACCACGTCGCCAACCTTGAGGGGGGTGCCAGCGCTGTCGGCGGGGGTGTCACCTGTGTAGATCCACAGAGCCTCATAGTCGCCCTTGCCCTCGCGCACAGCGAAGCCGCTGTTGGCTGCGGTGCGAATACCAATGACGACAACGTTCTCCACCTTCACCGCGGTGCCCTTGGCAGGTTGCTTGCCAAGGCCAAGGTTGCGCAGCTCTTTGATGGTGAAGGGACACGTCCCCTTGACGGCGGGGCAAGGATCGCAGACGTCGCCGATGTTGTCCTTGTCGGCGTCGGCCTGGTCCTCGTTGGGTACCTGCGCGCAGTTGTCGTTGTCGTTGTTCACACCATCGCCGTCCACGTCATCAGGGTTGAAGGCTGTCTTGCAGTCAGTGGTGTTGGCGTCCAGCGGGCATGGGTCGCATTCGTCACCCACCTCATCGGCGTCGGCGTCTGGTTGCTTGCCGTCGTTCATGGGGCGTGGCGGGTTGAAGAGGTTGGGGCAACTGTCGGCGTCATTGGCGACACCGTCGCCGTCGCTGTCGTCGGCCGTGGGTTGGCCATCATAGAGGCCGGGACGGAGTGGCACACAGCTAGGCTCGCCGGGGGGAAGCTCACAGAAGAAGAGGCCGTAGGGCTCTGCTGGGCTCATATTCTTTTCGGCACGGTCCGCGACGATAACGCCCTTGAGGGCCGCGAGGGTCAACCCTGTCTCGGACTCGACACAGATGCGGCGCTCTTCGCCACAGACGTCGAGGGCCTCACAGGTGGCATCACCGAGGGCCGAAACTACGGCCGCGTCGCCATAGAGCACGATGCCACCACGCATCACCAAGGCGACTTCTTTGACGCTAGCGCGGGTAATCGCCTCGTGGGGTGTGGCCGCGCCTTTGCGCGCAAAGATCGAAATGTCGGCGATATAACCGCTCTTCAGGCGACCAAGCTCGGCGCCAAAACCGCTGGCGTCGGCGGCGTTGCCCGTAACCATGCGCCACAAGTCGTAAGCTGAGAAGGCGTTGTCATACTGCGCCTCGTTGAGGCCGTTGGCGCAAGCCAACTCCCGAAGGAGATTGATCGACCCACTATAGGGCCAATCGCTGCCAAGGGAGATCTTGATGCCAAGGTTGCGCAACATCACCACATCCGCGGTCATCGCGTAGAGGCTGATATTGCTGCGTGGCGACCAGTTGATCCCTGTGCCGCTAGCGCCCATCTCGGCCGCGTCACGGGCGGTAATGCCCACAGAATGGATGAACGTCGAATGGGGAACCGTGCCGTCCACGCCCCCAGCCTGTTGGTCGCTGAGGCAAAGGAACTCGTTATGAGCGGCGGTGTTGATGCCCTCAGCCACATGAGGCACGTACGCTTTGTAGTCGGCAATGCTTTGTTGGCTCGGAACACCTGGATAATCGCAGCCCGATTCGAGAAGCAAGCCGCTGCTATCACCAAGAGGGAAGGTCGGTGCCTTGGCGTAACCCGAGAGCCCCTCGGTGCTGCTGCTATAATCGAGGTTCCGCAGCAGACCATTGGCGGTCCCCGCACCCATCACGCTTGCTGTGCCAGCGAGAAGATGACGTATCTCACCCCACGCTTTGCCCTCCCAACCGGCGCCATTGGCTGGCGTAGTGATCTTGGGCTTGCCATTTTTGCCCTTACGCCACTCATGGCGATGGTCATACACGGCGTCATAGGCGGTGGGTGTGCCCTCAGACCACCCGAGGTGATCGTGGGCATTGATCAGCGCAGGCGTAATCACGCCATCTGGGCAGGAGACCTCGCTGGCCGTGGCCGCCGCGGTCTCACTGGCACAATCACAGCCCACACAGAGGATTTTCGTACCCTGCAACAAGACCTGACCGTTTTCGTAGACCTTGTCGGGTGCGATCACCGTCCCGCGCAGGAGCACGGCTGAGCCGCTGCCCGCGGTGATCCCGCAGGTACCAACGCTTGGTGTTGGTGGGGCCTCACCTGGGCACGTCACCGTGGTAACCCCTCCACCATCCTGTGGGATAACACCTTCCCCCCCCAAGCTGTCGACTCCAATCCCATCGTGGATGGCATCGGGTCCAGCGTCGCTGGGCGACGTGCTGTCATCGCCACAGGCGACAGCAAACACGAGCAAGGAAGCAAGCGAGAAACGAGTAAGATAAGCCACGGATACACCTCTTTCTAAGCGGCCCATGATAGCGGCCACCAGGCTCGCCGACAATCACCGATAGGGATGCAGGAGAACCTGAGGCGACTAGCTGCCACAGGTTGTGTCTAAGTGTTGGTAATAGAAGGCGGAGAATGCTTCAGGGTAGCTCGTCAGTGAGTTCCCAAAGCCTGTAGGTTTGCGCGCAGAACGAGCACGCCCTTTTTCGGGCAAACCCCGTGCCAAGTCCAGCTAGCATATCCCTGGGTGGTGACACGCACGCGGACAACACGCGCACGGCAATATTCCTGGAGTGTGAGAGGCGTTTTTCCACGGCTCTCCCCCTCGATGAAGACCTCAGCTCCTGAGGGGACCGATGAGAGTTGCACCTCCACCTCGCGCCACCGCTGCGCCGGCACCTCTGCCGTGAACCGAGCGATGAGCTGAACGCCACCGCTAGCGGAGGCAACGACAATGAAAAGCAGAAGCGACAGCCCTGCCAGAAGACGCAACTTAATTTCCACAGACCCACGCTCTCGCGGTGGCCGGGCGGGGGCTGCGTCGGTGGGCTGCTCTATCTTGCCTCCTGCCCCCTTGAGAGCTGGCACATATTTTCGGCTCTCATCACCATGCCAGACCTCTTGGGATTCCACACGCCACTCGCCCGTCCAATCCTCTGGACGTGGGCGCACGATGCGATCCACCGTGGCCGTCGCCTTGAGCACACGGCTCGGCTTGCGCTGCAGGCCGCCTCCTTTAGGTTCTGAGGCCATCACCACCTCCCATCAAGGAGGCGCACCACATCCACCAAGGCCACCTCGCCGCTGCGAGCCAACTCGAGGGCCGGCCCAATGGGGCCCAAACGATGGCGGCGTGCCGCTCGCTGAAGAGCTGCTTCACTCACCTCACCGTCCAACGCGTCCCCCAACCCTCCCCGGAAATCAAAGGCCCAGAAGAGCGCACGTTGCTGCTCAACATAACCTTTGCCCTGACAGCGCGCACACCCTGCGGGGGCGTAATAGGTCGCGGCCCCCAGGCTCGCGAATTGTTCGAGGTCACGCTGCTCCTCCTGGGCAATTCCCACCTCCTCTCGGCAACTGCAAAGGTGGGGCAAGAGGCGCTGGCCCAGCACGAAATGTGTCACGGAGCGTAGCTCCTGGGCGCTGACCCAGCGAGCGAGCCGCGCCACAGCATCTACGGGGCCGGCTGCCTCTAAAGAGACGATCATCAGCCGCTCTTTAGCGGCCTGCACAATCAGCTTTGCCGTCGCAGCATCTTCCACTCGCCGCACCACGATCGCCTTGTGGTCTTCCTGCAAAAGCCCCTCGAGGATCGCCTCTGGACGTGCAGCGCCCACCTCCATTTGCACCATGAAGGGCAGCTCAAGCCGTACGTGGGGCTCAACGCCAGCGATATCACAGCTCCCTTGTTGGCTCTGATGGAGGTGATGGGCCATAGCGTAGAGGGTAGTACAAAGCCCTTGGGCCGCCTCACCCGCCACCACCACCAGGCCCCGCCCGGTAGAGAGCGCCTCATCGAGACGCTGTGTCACCTTGTTGGGCAAGCCAAGCTCTGCGAGAGTTCGCGAATAACCAGCACGCCGGGTCAGCAGCAATGAGACCTCACGCCCTCCCTCGCCTCTAGAGATATGGACCTCAAGCATCTCCACGCTGACACCTGCGCGCAGCTCGATGACACCATGCCCTGTGGGCTCCTCGATACCAACGATCAACTGTAGCCGCTCGAGCACTCCCCGATAAACCTCGGGCGAAAGCTTCCCAACAACCACCCTGTTCATGCCCAGCCGCAAGGAAAGTTCGATGTTCTGCGCCCCTGGCACCAAAATCACCTCTGAGGCACCGATGTCCACGGGCAGCCCGAGAAGCACATCCACCACACGCTCAATGCGAGGTTGGGTCTTGCGCAGCTCAGGATCAAGCTGCGCCTGAACATGACACCGCAGCTCCTCGTCGCTGATCACCTCCACCCGACGTGCAGGCACCGAACCGCTCGCCAGCCTGCGCTGATGACTCAACAGCCCTCCGACCGCCAAGACCAACCAAGCAAGGGTGGCGACACCCGCTAATGCGGCTGAGGGTAGGAAGAGGGGATTCTGGCTCCACTGGTGCTGGAAATACCAGCGCAGCGCCACTTGCCACTCTGCGACGCCCGACGCCGCAAGGCCAAAATAGATAACGAGGCCTGCAAGCAAAGCTGCAGCAAGCGCGAATCGCAGAAGGGTCGTCCCGGCACGTTCCATTTAGAGCAATTCTCTCCATGGGACGTGCCGGGGTCAATCGAAACTACTCGCAAACTACTCGGAAAATTACTCGTCCGCCTCCCAGAGCATCTCCATGGAGCTCTGATCGCCGCTCATCACCGATGCGGCCTTGGCATAAAGGTTCGGCAACTCATGAGCAACGAAGAACTGCGCCGTCTTCACCTTGCCCAACAGGAAGCGAACCTCTGCGTTCTCCCCGGCCAGCTTTATCACCGCCGCCATGTCCGTGCCGTCAATGCCTGCCTCCTTGCAGAGAGGCTCGAGCTTCCGCCATGCCACCGTGGCCTGGTGCAATAATACGTAGCTGGTGACGAGATCTCCCATCAGCGCGAGGTAGTTGGTAGCACCAAGGAGTGGGGTGAGCATGTCTCGCTTCCCGGCAGCCTGCATCAAGAAACCGTTGACCTTGCCCCACTCACCGCAGGCTTTCTGAAAGGCCTCGACCTGTTTGCCGAGGATCGCGTGCCCTGCGTTCTCCTTGGCGAAGCCCATGAGCAACTGCGTCAGCGCCATGACGTTGACGCCTCCCTTGGCTGGAAGCTTGCGAGCGATGAGATCCATCGCTTGGATCCCGTTGGTACCTTCATAGAGAGAGGCGATCTTTGCGTCTCGCAAATACTGCTCTGCAGGGTAGTCCTTGAGGTAACACCATAGCCACCATAGGTCTGCAGCGCCCACTCGGTGACACGGAAACCCATATCTGAGCCGTAGGCCTTGCACACAGGCGTGAGGATATCGAGGAGCGCCTGATAGGTGTTGCGGTCTTTATCATCCGTCGCCGCGTGTGCGCGATCGGCGCAATAGGCGGTGAAATACACCATCGCCCGCAGCCCCTCCGAGTAGGCCTTCTGGCGGGCCAGCATTTGCCGCACATCCGGATGGCGGGTGATGGGCACCCTCGGCGCATCAATATTCTTGTACTCTTTGATATCGGGCCCCTGCAGCCGTTGCCTCGCATAATCCAACGCCGATTGGTAGGACGCGTTGGCCAGGGCGCTGCCCTGCAGACCCACATCGACTGGAACATGCCACGCATGCCCCCACCCTCTTCACCGATAATCCAACCGTGGCAATTGTCGTCCGCGCCAAACGTCAGCTGGCAGGTGGGGGAGCCGTTGATGCCCAGCTTATGTTCAATACCTGCACAAACCACATCGTTGTTCTCACCCACAGAACCGTCCGCTTTGGGGCGGAACTTTGGCACCATGAAGAGGCTCAGCCCCTTGCTCCCCTTGGGTGCGCCCTCCACACGCGCCAACACGGCGTGCACGATATTCTCTGCCAGGTCATGGTCGCCGAAGGTGATGAAGACCTTGTCACCTGTGATCTTGTAGTGATCGCCCTCCTTCACGGCCTTGGTGGTGCACGCCCCCACGTCGGTCCCCGCTTGGGCCTCCGTGAGACACATGGTGCCCATCCACTGGCCTGAAAAGAGCTTCTCACAGTACGTCTTCTTCAGCTCATCGGTACCAAACGTCACTGCCAACTTCCCGGCGCCTGGCGTAAGGAGCAACCCTAGGGCGAGGGACATATTGGCGCCGAAGACCATATCGTTGGCTGCCACCTGGACCACCGTCGGCATCCCGCTGCCACCCCAGTCAGGGTCGGCGGAAAAACCCAGCCAGCCATTTTCGGAGTAGAGCTTGTAGGGGAGCCTGAAAGCCTCAGGGACCTTGACCACCCCCTTATCAAAGCTGCAACCCTCCCTATCACCAATCTCGTTGGTGGGCCCCATGGTGTCTCGCGCAAATTTGAAGGCCTCATCGAGCACCATCCCGAAGTCTTCCTCGTCGAAGTCAGCAAAACGCTCTTTCGACAGCAAGGTCTTCATGTCCAATGCGTCGAAAAGGGCGAACTTCACGTCTCTAAGGTCTGCGATAAAGTCAGCCATGGGGTCTCTCCTTCGTAGGTCGATAATGGATACTTAAGAGCGATCATTACGCACTGCGCCATAGGCAAGCAAGAGCGTTTCGTCTCTTCTTGAAGCATGACCCAAACTTGGCCTGCTCAAGCCAGGAACCAGCCAAGAAAACACAAGAAAAGCACCTCATGGCCCCTCGCTACGCTTGACCGGTCTCTGGAGACCCGTTAACAAACGCTCACAGTCAAAATCCGGGGAAAACCGCGACCCGCGGTCGCTTTCAGGAGGGTTCGCTGCCATGACGCTCACGACTGAAATCATTAACAAAACCGACAGCATCGGGGCCCACAACTACAAGCCCCTGCCCGTGGTTCTCGTGCGGGGCGAGGGGGTCTGGGTCTGGGACGCTGAAGACCGAAAATATATGGACATGTTGAGCGCCTACTCTGCGCTCAGCCAGGGGCACGGACACCCAAAGATCATCGACGCCCTCACGGCCCAAGCCAAGCGCATCACCCTCACCTCCCGTGCGTTTCACAACGATCAACTCCAGCAGCTCTATGAGCGCCTCGTGAAGCTCACAGGGCTACCACGAGTGCTGCCGATGAACACTGGCGCCGAGGCCGTGGAGACCGCCCTCAAGGCTGCCCGCCGCTGGGGTCAACGCGTCAAGGGCGTGCCCGCAGGCAAGCAGGAGATCATCGTCTGTACTGATAACTTCCATGGTCGCACCATCAGCATCATCTCCTTCTCTTCTGACGCCGAATACCAAGATGGCTTTGGCCCCTTGACGCCAGGCTTCCGCATCATCCCCTATGGCGACGCCCAAGCGCTCGAAGAGGCGATCACTGAAAATACAGTGGGGTTCCTGATGGAGCCGATTCAGGGCGAGGCTGGTATCAACATCCCCCCTGATGGCTTCCTTCGAGAGGCAGCGCGCATCTGCAAAGAACACAATGTGCTCTTGATGATGGACGAAATCCAAACGGGATTCGGCCGTACAGGGAAGATGTTCTGCTGCCACCATGAGGACGTGCAACCTGACGTGATGATCCTTGGCAAGGCCCTTGGAGGCGGTGTGCTCCCCGTGTCAGCCATCTGCGCCACCGAGGAGGTGATGCAGGTCTTTGATCCGGGCTCTCATGGGTCCACCTTTGGTGGCAATCCCCTGGGCGCCGCCGTGGCCTGCGCAGCCATTGATGTGCTGCTCGAGGAGGACCTCGTGGCACGCTCCGCCGAGTTGGGAGAATACCTGATGGAGCGTCTGCGCCAGCTCGAATCACCCTATATCGACCACGTGCGCGGCAAAGGCCTGCTGGTGGGCATCGTGCTGAAGAAGGAAGCGGGTAACGCGCGACGCTACTCCGAAGCCTTGATGAAAGCAGGCATGCTCTGCAAAGAAACCCACGATCACATCTTGCGCATGGCCCCCCCCTTGGTGATCACGCGTGAAGAGATCGACTGGGCCGTGGAGCGCCTCGACGGTGTGCTTCGCGAGGGGCACAACCTCAACGAGACCAAGTAAACGGCTATTTGCTCTTCGTGGGTAAGATCTTGCTCATGGTGGCGAGCATTTCACTGAAGTTCACAGGCGCTTTCGGCTCGCCTTGCCCAGCTTCGGGGGCGCCCTCGGGTTTGACTTTGCCCGACTTGCGCGCCACGTGAGTGTCATAACGCCGCTCAGCGCGCTCAAGTCCTTCATTTCGACGCTGGTTGTATTGCCGCCATAGCTCAGGTCGAAAGCGAGGGTCGGCGACCTTGATCAGGGCGCGCATGCGCTCGTCCATGGTCGCAGCGTGCATCCGCGCTGCGCCCTGCTCAGTAACGATATAGCTCACGTCGTGCATTGAGGTAGTGGTGGCCGCCTGGCGCCCCTTGAGCACCAGGGTCTCGCCATGGGGCCCTTTGAAGGTGATCCCCTTGCCATCACGTCCGATCTAGCACGTTGATCGCGAGGCCTCCTTCAGAACGATGGGCGCCTCGAGCAAAATCCTGTTGCCCCCCCACACCGCTATACCATTGGTTGTCGATCATCTGTGCGTTCACTGCACCATAGAGGTCCGCCTCCACGGCCCCGTTAATGGCCGTGAAGTTTGGGATCTTCGCGATCTTGGCGGGGTCATTGATCGCCTCGGTGGGGTAGGCTCGGAGCTTATTGTTGTTATGAAGCTTCCTCAGCCCTGCGTCAGTCCCCATAAAGAACGTGTACTTCACCGGATCTGGAACAATGCCACCTTCGACGGCGGCCAAGGTGCCATCGGCGATCATCTCAGAGACGATATTGATGCGCGTCTTGGCTTTGACGAGCCCCTTGGCGATGGCGTCAGGCACCCCGCCGATGCCAAATTGAAAGGTGCGCCGGCCTTTCTTGGGCTGATTCCTTCTCAAGATCTTGAGCACATGATCAGCAATGCGTTGCTCGGCAGGGCCAATTTTGCTCGGCGGCAAGCCATGCAAGGGCTCATCGCTGAACACAAGCTTGTCGATCTGGCTGATGTGAATCCTCGCTGCACCGTTTGTGCGAGGCACATGCTCATTAACAACCGCGATCACCTCTGTGGCCGCGTCCATCGCAGCCGGAGTTACGGCGACCGAGGCACCGAGGGTGACATAGCCTGCCCTGTCTGGTGGTGATACCTTGATCAGCGCCTTATCCACCTTCAGATCGCCATTGCGAAAAGCCGCGGGGATCTCGCCGAGGTGAATCGGTACCCAATCGCCAAAACCGGCGTTCACGACATCACGCACATTGGCGCCCAGAAAGAGCGAGATGGGATGTACGCGGCCCCGCCTCTTGGGGTCCATAGAGAAGAGCTTGCGGGATCCAGTGTTCGAGAGCCCCATGATCTTCACTGGGTTCTTCACCGAGAAGCGACTCTTGGGCTGGCTCACCTCTCGGAGCAGCTCGTTGAGCACCTCGTTGAGCACCGCGTGAGCCGCGCCATGCCCAATTTGCGTGAACACGGTCTCACCGGGCTGAATCGAAGCCACAGCCTCTTTGGCGGTCACGAGCACAGGGCTGTGCCGCAGACGAACCAACTTTCCGAAAAGGGTGCTGCGGTTGCTGTAGCGCTTCTTGAGCTTGCTGAAAAACCCTGACTGGGCTGCCTTGTTTGTGGAGTTTTCCGCCTGAACAGCCGGCGAAAACATCAGGGTAGCGCCAACGAGAACAACCCACAGGGGAGCAGCAACACGGTTCATGAACATCACTCATTTCCTGTTTCGGAAGCAACAACACAAGAAGAAGAAGAAGACACAATCTGCTGGCCGGCTCTCAAAGCGCACCTGCCACTAGGTGACACAGCGATAGAGCCCTTGTTGGGGTGTTTGAGCTGCGCCGGCATGGCATCGGGGTTTTGAATCATGCGTCCACTCGGGCCAATGGCCCCCATGATCTCCAGCCCGAAGTTCATCTCGGCGTTGAACGCATTTGGGCCCCTGAAAACGGCGACGATGGAAGTCTCGGGGTGCAGCATCAACCCTGTGAGCCACATCGCAGGGTCTTTGGAGCGGCTCAGGCCGAGGGTCTTGGCCATGGACTGGCGCAAGGGCAAATCCGTGGGGCGAGAGGGGAAATCAGCCTTCAGCAGGGGGGTGTAGGCGTCGTCCCCGTTGAACCCTTGGAGGAGCTTGGAGATGGCCCGCTTGGTTCTTTCGTGAAGCTCGGGGAGATTCGCCTCGCTCCACACGGTGTCCGCCACAGCCTGGCGCGCCTCGCGAGTCTTGGCGGTGGCGAGCACATGATAGATTCCATCGCCGGCCACGGACTTGGGCACTCGAATACGGCCCTCACGGGCCAGCTTTTTCAGCATGCCATCCAACTGCTGAACCCAAGGCGCAAGACGATCGTCAAGCTCTCGGCGCATGCGCCGGCCGAGATCCTTCACCGCCTTGTAGCTCCATTTGGTGTGGCCTTTGGCTGAAAGAACCTTGTCCACGAGGCGCTGCCGTGCCTTGCCATCTTTGGCCTCGCTGAGGGCGCGATAAAGCCCCTTGTCGCGCACCTTGGCCGGCACGCCCTTCAGGCCGCGGGCCTTCTTATCGATGTTTCGTACCCAGCGTGGCAGCGCGCCGACAGGTGCGGCGGTTGCCCAGTTGGTGCACGCGATATCGTCGATCTTCTTCCCGCGGGCGTAGAAGCCATAGACCTTGGTCTTGTGGTAGCCACCCTCGTTTGCTCCAGCGTTTTGATAGCGAACATAGCGATCCATCTCGTGGTCGGTGAGCACCATCGGGCTGAAATATTGTGTGTATTTCCCCGAGACGCCGCCCTCGTCAAAGATGACACCGTGGGTGTTGTGGTGCATCTCGCCTCGACCTCCCTGGTCAGCAACTAGACTGTGGAGATGACCAGGGTTTTCGTTGCCACCAAACCAGGCCACATTGGGCCCCATCACCTTGGCGAAGAGGTCGAAGGTCTCTTTGGTGACCTCGAAGAAGGCCTTCTCACCACCAAAAGTGGTGCCCTGCTTCATCAACCCCTTCCACTCCTGCAATTGCTTGCTGACCTGGACGATGACCTTGTCCTTGCCGGCAACCCTGATGGCTTCGCCACGGACGCTTACTCGGCGTACAACCTTGCCATTGACGGTGACCTGACCTGCCTCGATCAGCTGCCGCCCCCTGCCAGCCATGCCGCCAGCCTCGACCACGCTGAGCAGCGTTTGATGGTTGTTCCTCCTGTTGCCCAAGTAGAGCGCGCCGCTGACACGACGTTTGAAGCTCTGCACCTGGAAGGTGTTCCAAGTGTCTTCAGCGTCCCGTTGCTCCCGTTGGGCCCGGAAGACGTCTCCGGTGGCTGTAGCCACCGCCATGCCGTCGTTTCCTGGCTTCTGGGCCGCCGTGACCTGCTCCAAAGTGAGCTTGCGCGCCTTCACGGCCTCCTCAAAGGCCTGCAACGCTGTAAAGGCCTCCCGCCGTTGAGGCATCGCGTCGACCTTCTGTTTGAAGACTTCGAGCCGCCCTTGCAGCGGAATCTTTGCGATAGCCTTGCGAAACTTGCGTGAATCCACATCCATGCGTGCGGCCTTGGCCACCATGCGCGCCACGGCATGGGGTGCCACCCACTGTTTGCGAGCTCGATAAATCGCCTGGGTGCGCTGCTTGGTGACTCGACGTAAGGAGGAGCGCTGAACGACGTCTTTACCGGCGCCAGCAGAGGCCGGTGGACAGCCAAGGCAAACGCCAGCCGCCAGAAGCATCGCTGAGACCCACCGCATGATTTCCTCCACGTCCCCCTGCGTCAAAGCACGAAACGTGCCGGCCATCAGCCCTATGAAAACGACACCTTCGGAGGTAGATCTCTTTTCGCCGAGACCACTTTTCGGAAGGTGGCCAGTGGATTTCGATGATCCTCAGAACCTGCCGGTCATGCTCTTTGATCTTGGTGTGCAGGGGAGCCAGCGCTATCGTGCGCAGCCATGAAGCCCCTAGATCTCTGCCCAGTGATGCTCTTTTCCGGAAAAGGCGGGGTCGGCAAGACGACCCTCGCCGCTGCCACCGCCGTGCGCCTCGCCCGCAGCGGGAGCCGGGTACTGGTGGTCTCCACCGACCCTGCCCACTCCCTCTCGGATGCCTTTGATCAACCCTTGGGCCCCACACCTCGGGAGCTGGAACCAGGGCTCGAGGCGATGGAGGTCGATGCGAGCGCCATGTTCACGGCGGCCCTCGATGAACCCCCGTCCGAAGCCATGGGCTCCACCCTCAAACGCCTGATGGATATGGCGAGTCAGACTCCCGGCGTCGATGAGTTCGCGGCCATCGAGGTGCTCCTCAACGCCGCAGAGCACGCCCAACATGATGTGGTAATCCTCGATACAGCGCCCACGGGGCACACCCTACGACTCCTCGCGCTCCCAGAGCTCCTCGACGGCTGGCTTGGCACTCTTCTTTCTCTCAAGGACCAATTCGCGCGCGCGAGCCGGCTCCTGCGCAAGCTCATCCCCGGCGGCAAAGCCAGCACGGCGGCCCTCCAGGATGGCCTCTCCGGCAGCCGGGATCGCGTCTCCAAGCTACGCACGCTGCTCCAAGATCCCGAGCGAGCTCAAATCTTTCTGGTGACCATCCCCGAGGCCATGAGCGTGCTGGAAACACTGCGCACGCTCCAGCTCTTACATGAGCAACGGCTTCCCGTGGGCTCGGTCATCGTCAACCAGATGCAACCTGAGCCGACTGTTTCTTCCCTGAGTGGCGAGCAGAGTGTCTGCTCCCATTGCCTGCGCCGTCGCGCAATCCACGAGAGGAGCCTGAACGACCTGCAAGCGGGCCTTGGGTCCGTTCCCATGCGTGTCCTCGAGAGCCTCTCCACAGAGGTCCGAGGGGCGGACGCCCTCGCCAACATCGCTCGGCTGCTCTGGCAATCTAACAGCAATGAGCAGCCCAGCGCTTGACACCCACCAAGAGCGATCCCATCATTCTGCCTCGACTCGAGATAGGGAAATCGACATGCTCGAACCGGTGGGTCAGCTGAAGTCTATCAACAACCACGCCAAGCGGCGCGTCATTTGCTTGGCAATGCTCGCGCTACTCGCTGTCCCCAACTCTGCCACTGCGCAGGATGACGGGACACAAGGCGCTAAGCAGAGCTTCGATCGAGGGCAGGCGCTCTATCTCGAGGCCCGCTTCCAGAAGGCAGCAGACGCTTTCCTCAAGGCCTACGCAGCCAAGTCCTTCCCGGCGTTTCTCTTCAACGCGGCCGTCTGCTATGAGAAGAACAAAAGCTACGCAGAAGCGCTAAAATACTATAAGAAATTTCTCTTCACGGCCCCACACAGCCCTGACGCCAAGCTGGTAAAAAAACGCATCGCCACTATTGGCCGTCACCTCAGCCCATCCCCCGCACAGCCAGGTTCGGCTAGCCAGCCAGCCATCCCCAAGATGCCGGAGTTGCCACCGATTCAAACCAAGGGAGTCGTGGTCGTGGAGTCTAGCCCTGAGGGAGCTGCCATTTACCTCAAGGACAAAAAGAGCGGCATCTTCACGCGCACGCCCTTTATCGGGAGCTTGCCTCCTGGGCGTCACACCATCATCCTGGAGCTCAAGGAGTTCAAACCGGTACGCAAGACGATCCACGTGCGTCGTGACGTGCTCTCCTATCTCTTCTTCTCATTGGCTCGCCAACGAAACCTCGGATGGATCGAGGTCCGTGGGAATATCCCCAATGCCAACATCTACCTCGACAAACAGAGCTTTGGCGCGGTGGGGCGCACCCCCTACTCAGGCTACCTGCGCCCAGGGAAACGCAAGTTGATCATCGCCCGCCCAGGCTACAAGCCCTTCGAAACAGACATCACGGTGGTGGCCGGAAAGACGCACATGGTGGCCTACACTCTCAAGCGCGTACAACATGGCTGGCTCAAGGTCACAGGCAAAACGACCCGTGGCGCCAAGGTCCTCGTGGATGGCAAGCGCTTCGCCTGCAGCGACTACCCTTGCCGTGGAAAGATTGATGTGGGTGTTCACAAGGTGAAAATCGCCCGAGAGGGCTACAAAAACTACGAAACCACAGTCGACGTGGGCGTCGCCCATGAGGTTCAGGTTGCCGTAAAGCTCAACCCGACACCCTCACGGTTGTCGGCCTATATCACGTTTGGGGTGGCCGCCGCGGTGCTCGGTGGTGGCATCGCGGCTGGCGTCATCGCCAACAGCACTGAGAGCGAACTTCAGGACTTGGCGGGCGCTGGCGGCATCTACGAGAGTGACGACGACCGGCTGCTCAAAGGCAAGGTCGCCGCCATCAGCGCCAACGCGCTCTATGCCCTCTCCGGTGTGTTGACGGTGCTCGGCGTCTACTACTTATTGCGCGACGATGGCCCACCCTCCTACGGCGAAAGCCGCGATCGCAAGATCGCCATCACCCCCTTCTTGGGGCCCCAGGCAGCCGGCGTGAGCGGCATGGTGAGGTTCTAATGATGAAGCGCCCTATCATGCTCCCAATCCTTGTCTTCGCCGCGGCCTTGGCGGCTAACGGCTGTGACTTCACCAAATTTGATGATCTTGCGGATAAGGCACCCGCCACACGCCTTGAAGCTGGCAACGGTAAGCCCTTGCTCGGCTTCGCCAAACTTGACGACGCGCCTGGTGGCATCCTCCTGATGGCTTCCACTGAAGGAGGGGGGAGCATCAGCCAGATTCGTGTGGACGAAAATGGCAGCACCACCACCAACAAGACCGCCAGCGATGACTATGTGGCACCAAACAAACTGAACCTCGATGGCTATTTCGTGCGCTCTTTCGCGCCCATCTGGAAGGACGCTGACACTGGATCTACAGACTCAGGCCCCCTGGCCTTCGTGGGCTCAACCGCGGGCACCAGCGGCAAGATCCAGTTATTGGACACGGACTCCTGGCGACAAAAAACCTTGGTGGCTGAAGAAAACGTCGACGAGTTTGGTATTGCCCTTGCCCCCTTGCGCTTTTCGCACCCCGAAAACATACGTGATTTGTTGGTGGGGGCCCAAGGCCGAGTCTTTCTCATCGATGGCAGCGCCTACCCGCTCTTCACCCACGTTCCCTGCAACGTTGATGGAGGGCTGGCGTCCCATATCTACAGCTCCCTCGCCGCCGGGCAACTCGGGTCGGCTCCAACCCTCGCGGTCGTCGCAGCCCCCGCGGCCAACTTCGTCACCGTTATGGGAAACCTCGAGGCCCTCGCTCCTCTCACCACCACCAGCGACTGCAGCGCCGCCACCTACACCCAGATCGAAGCTCCCCCAGGCGCCCTGCAGTTTGGTGCAGCCTTGCTCGTGAACGACATCGAAGGCGATCTCGACCTAGATGTCCTCGTTGGAGCGCCTGAAGAAGCTGGGGGCGGGGCCGTCTATCTTTACGACAGCGCTGTGGGCTACACACCAGAACAGGCGACGAAGATCACAGCACCAGAAGGAGCGGCACTCTTTGGCACCTCCCTCGCCTTGGGAAGCTTTGATGGCAGTAACCCCATGCTCGCCGTGGGAGCGCCTGGGAGCAAAGATGGGACTGGCAGCGTCTACCTCTACAAGATCTCCCACCTCACGGCCGTGGGGTCGACCTCCTTCACCCCCTTCGGCGTCATTGAGGTTGACCGAAGTGGCGACAAGCTTGGCATGGGCCTGGCCGGTGTCCCCTTCAAGAAGGGCACCACCACCCACGATTTGCTGATCGTCGGCGCAAAGAGCTCGGCCCTGGTGCTATGGAGCAACACGACCTCCGAGCACAAAGACTACCGCAGCGACGCGCCCTAGACCCCGCATGCCTGAGACAAAGCAAATCCTCGTCGTCGACGACGAGCCCAATTTGCGCCGCGTGCTAGGTGGCATCCTCCGGCGTGGAGGACATCAAGTGCTCTCGGCTGGCGATGGCCGCGAAGCCCTCAACCTCCTCACCACCGAGACAGTGCACGCTGTAATCACCGATCTGCGCATGCCTCACATGGACGGCATGGAGCTCTTGCGCCGCATCAGCGCTGACTACCCAGATGTGCCAGTGATCATCCTCACGGCTCATGGGTCAGTGGACAACGCCGTGGCGGCTGTGAAGCTGGGCGCCTTCGATTACCTGGAGAAGCCCTTCGACCAGCAGCAAATCCAACAGGTGATCGCCAAGGCGCTGCGTACCAATGAGCTGCGCCGGGCTCAGCCCCAGATCGCCGGCGGAGCCTCCAGCCGCGGGCGCTATGGATTGATCGGCACGTCGGCTGCCATGCAGGCCGTCTACAACGTCATCGAGAAGGTCGCCGACAGCCCCTCCACGGTGTTGATCACCGGTGAATCAGGGACGGGAAAAGAGCTGATCGCCCGTGCCCTACACGAGCAGAGCCCTCGGACACAGAAGCCACTGATCACCGTCAATTGTGCAGCGATCCCCGACACGCTCATCGAGAGCGAGCTCTTTGGTTACGAGAAAGGCGCATTCACGGGGGCTGTGTCGAGCAAACCTGGGCGTTTCGAGCTTGCGGACAGTGGCACCCTTTTCCTCGACGAAATCGGCGAAATCCCCTTTGAGATGCAGGTCAAGCTGCTTCGAGCACTTCAGGAGAACGAGTTCGAACGCGTAGGAGGTATTCGAACGCTCAAAGTCGACGCGCGTGTAGTCGCAGCCACCAACCGCGACTTGGCAGCAGAGATCGAACGGGGAAACTTCCGTGAAGACCTCTATTATCGCCTCAACGTGGTGCCCATCCAGGTCCCCCCCTTGCGTGATCGTCCAGAAGACCTCCCCGCCCTCGTGGAGCATATTCTCCACAAGCTCTGCATACGCCTCGAGCGCCCTCCCCGCTCCCTCAACGATGACGCGATGGAGCTCTTGGCGGCCTACGCTTGGCCTGGCAATATCCGCGAGCTGGAGAATATGCTCGAACGCACCCTGCTCTTCTCCGAGCAAGAGACCATTGGAGCGGAGGATCTTCCGCTGCCCCTCAGAGAGGCTCCCGAAGCTCGTCGGCACCCGCGCCGAGGTGAGACGAACCCCAAGCGCATGGAGGCCAGCCTCAAAGAGGCCGTGCGCGCTGAGACGGAACGTGTGGAGCGCCAGATGATCCTCTCGGCCCTCGAGGAAACAGGCGGAAACGTCACACACGCTGCCAAAAGGCTGAAGATCAGCCGCAAAAGCTTGCAGATCAAGATGCGCGATCTGGGCCTCCGAGAACCCGCTAGTGGTTCACGGCCTAAGTCGTGAAACCCCGCAAAAAGGTTGACTAGAGCGAAATTTAAACGATATTTTCGGCGCATTCGCGCTGACCGCAATGGGTGGCGCCTTTTATCGCCAGCGCAGCCCGGGAGCCCTAGCTTGATGATGAACCTCTTGAAAAACTTCGGTTCTGCCTCTGGGGTAGCGCGACCACTGCTTGTCGCGCTCCTGATGATGGGTAGCTCTTCTGCCTGGGCCGCAGAGGTCACACGACTCACGAGCTCCTTTGAAAAGGACAACCCCTTCGATGCCCATCTCAGCGCGAGTTATCGCTATGAGCTGAACCGCGGCGCCATCAAACGCGAGTTGGTGGGCGATACCGGGCAATCCTCTCTCCGCATGGTCAAAGAAGGGCGCTACTCTCAAGTGCGCCATATCCTCGATTTGCGGGCAGAGATCGGCATTTGGCACAACCTGCAGCTTCACATCGGGCTACCTATTGTCCTTGGTGATAGTCGCACTCTGAGCTTCGCGCAGAATGGCAGTGACCCCTGCACCGGAGACGGCCCTGCCCCCAGCATCACCGATCATTGTGTCACCCCCAACAACTCCACCCTTGTCCGTGATGGCTTCCTCGACCGCGACGCTTTGCTCTCCAACAACTTCCGCGTCATCGACTGGGGAGGCAGCGACCCACCAGCGGGGGGGCTACTCCTCCCCAATCGCGCTGGCGTCGACCAACTTCACATCGGCGTCTCTTGGGCTCCTGTGACACAGAAGGACGACCCCACCAAACCGACCTTCGCCCTCGGCTTCGAAGCGCGCTTTGCCGTCGGCTCAATCATGCGATACGACCCCAATCGGCCGAAGGACAACACCGCTGTGGGCCAAGGCATCCATCAGATGCATTGGTGGTTGGCCGTCTCCCGCCGTTTCAACCCCTACGTCGACCCCTACATTAGCATCTTTTATATGCTGCCCCTCGCCACGAGCTCTTCCCTCTTCTCACAGACGGAGTTCGAGGGCTCGGGCCAAGAGCGCGCTGGGCCACAACAGGTGGGTGGATTGAAGATGGGCTTGGAGCTGATCCCCTGGGAGCAGCCCGCCCGGAATAACAAGCTGAGTATTGGGCTCCACGCCTCGATGACAGGCTACTTCGAAGGTCGTGGCTATTCGCCAATGTGGGAGGTCTTCGCTGGCAGCGACCGGCTCACAGGCCCCTGCCTCCAGGATCCCAATAACTCAGGGAGCACATTGCTCTGGGATAATGGGGACTATTGCCGTAACTCCAATGAGACGATCCCCTACCCCGGCATCACCCACATCGAGAACTACCTCAACATCGGCAGCCGCCTGACGGTGGACCTTCAGCTCACGAAATACTTTCACGGCTCCATTGGCGTCGGGCTTGCTCATGACTTCGCCCACAACATTACCTACGCCGATGCTGGTCGTAATGTCGATAACAACGGCTTCATCGATCTGGACAATCCACGGGAGGTCAACCCCATGTACCGCCCACTCATCGATGCGCCAGGCCGCCGCTTCCGCGTTGAGGAGTCGACCATTTTTGATTTCTTCTTCAACCTCACAGGTCAGTTCTAGGGCGACGACCCCCCATCGCCCCCCCCCAGCCGAGCATCGACGGGTTCCGATCACACCATCGCTCCCTTTGTGGCGGATCTTCAAAGACATTTCGAGTAAGATAGCCTTATCGTGGCACTCGCACCGAACCAGGAATTCGGGCCTTATACCCTCAGCG
>JAFCZD010000612.1 GCA_019314525.1 Deltaproteobacteria bacterium | reverse complement strand
TGCCCCGGCAATGGCTAGAACTCTTCGGAGGACTGGCGCTGAACTACCTGGATGAGCGCTTGAGCGACGAGCAGCACCGAGAGGCGCAGGAGCAATTTGGGCTTGGGGCGCGGGTCTGGCTACCTATGCCCTGGCTGGGAGGTACTTTTGAGTCCCGCATCCTTGCGCGTTTTGGTGACACCCAGGATCTCGAAGAGGGGCGGGGTATCTTTTTTTCAATGGACGCCCACCTCAAATGGCAACGTCGGTTGGGCCGGTACCTGAACTTCTACAGCTTGGCCCATGCACTTAATACCCTCGACCGCTCGCCCCTTGGTGCAGATCACGCTGTTTACGAAGCACGTATGGGGCTGGTGACTACCAGCAAGGGTATCGCGCTCCAAGGCTACGGCTATATCGCTCATCGAGAGCAGGAGGAGTTTCTCCAGGGGAGCTTCACTGACACCTACACAGATGCAGGTGGCATGTTGCTCTTGATGCTGCGACCGTTGGCTTGGCTCTCTGCGCGCTTGTCTGGGGGCTATGGCCACTTCTTCAGTAGCGAGGCAGGGACCCAGTCGAGCATTACAGGGATGGGTCATCTGATGGTCACACCCTCACGTTCACTGCGTGTGGGTGGACATGCGACCTATACCGGCCGAGTCCAGCAAGGCAAGCTGTCTTCGCTACTTCGGCTGGAAGCCGACATCTCCTGGCGATTTCGACAGCTTTCTGTGGACCTTTCGTATATTTTTCTCCTCGACGATTATCGCGGCATCCATGGTGGGGATCATCGCGTGATGCTGCGTGTGGTGCGCACGTTTGGTGTGAGGTTTGGTGGGAAACGATGAGAGAGAAGATCCTCAGTAGAGCGTGCCTAGTGCTGGGCTGTGCCATAGCCACTGTCAGCTGCTCGAAGCCTGGCCCTTTGATCACCCACCCGGCGAGCATCCGTTGGCCGAAGGCTCCATCCCCAGCGCGCATTCGCTATGTCGGACAGATTCGCGGTGAGCCAGCTCAAAGAGGGGGGGTCGCGGAGGTGATCGCGGGAGAGGACGAAGAGCACCACGATTTGGCTCGCCCCTATGCAGCAACGATCACCCGTTCTGGGCTTCTCGTCATCACCGACCCTGGTGACGGCCAGATCAATATCTTCGATCTGAAGAAGCGCGAACGACGCACCATTAAGCGCTTCAAGTCCGAAGCGTTGCGCACGCCTGTGGGTGCGGCCACCGATGGCAAGGGCCACATTTACGTCACAGATTCCACAGCGGCCAAGGTTTATGTATTTACCGAAGGAGGTGAGCCTGTTCGAATCCTCAACGCCTCCTTTGGACGCCCCACCGGCATCGCTATCGATCAGCATCGTGGCGTCGTCTATGTCGCGGACACCACAAAACATCGCATCCAGGCGCTCAGCCTTGAAGGAAAACCGCTCTTCACCTTTGGTCGCCGTGGCGCTGCACCCGGGCAACTCAACTACCCCACACACCTAGCCTTTGATGCGAAGCGGGGTGCGCTCTGGGTTTGTGACACTCTCAACTTCCGTGTCCAACGCTTCGCCCGTCGTGGGGAATACATATCCATGTTCGGGCGTCTTGGCGATTCATCCGGAACGTTGGCCAAGCCCAAGGGAATGGCGCTGGATTCCACTGGCAACCTTTATGTTGCAGATGCCCTCTTCGACACGGTTCAGGTTTTTGATGAAGATGGCAAGCTCTTGCTCTACTTCGGTCAATCGGGGGCGGGGCCAGGCAATTTGGCCATGCCTACGGGCATTGCCATCGATGCTCAGAATCGGATCTTCGTTGCCAACACACTCAACCGCCGCATTGAAGTCTTCGAATATCTGCTAGAGACAGCACCATGAAGCACATATTCATATTTGTCCCTGCGATGATGACCCTACTGCTTGTTGGCAATGCCAGCGCTGACATACGGTCTACACGTCACAACTTCTCGGTCAGCGGGGGAGGGCCGCTGGACAAATATGGCAAGCGTGAAATCTGTGTCTATTGCCACACGCCGCACTCCAAAAAAAGGGCCTCGCCCGTGTGGAATCGCGGTGACGCTGGACGTGTTTACGTCAAGTACTGGAGCCCAACACTGGACGCATACCCTGAAGGTGGTGCGCCGCCCATTGATGGCGTCTCCCGCCTTTGTCTCTCCTGTCACGATGGCACTGTCGCTTTGGGAAAGGCGCTACGCAGTGGGCGCCCCTCACAGTTCCGTCGACGCTCCGGTCGTCCGCCAAGCATCGACCTGGCGGGGAGTCATCCCCTCTCGTTTGTGATCACGCAGTCTCTCATCGCGCGCAACAACGCACGGGATATGCCGCTGAAGCCTCTGGTTGAGATGATGGCGGACCCTGACGTGAAGCTCGATGGCGAGGGCAAGATTCAATGCACCACGTGCCATGACCCTCATGACAACAAGCATAAGGTTTCAAGTGGCGTTCCTCTCTACCGGAAGCCCACCTGGGAGGGAGTGTGTCTGACATGTCACGTCTACTGACAGCGGTTGTGCTGGGTGGGCTCAGCCTTCCGTGGTCAGCTATGGTTCAGGCGGCGGGTGACGCCCACTCGCGATCCAAGCTACTGCGTGGTTGCGGCAGCTGCCATGTGGGCCATGGCAAGGCCGGCTCAAAGATGCTCCCCGAGGCCGAGGAGAACTTCTGCTTTCGCTGTCATGGCAACGCCAGCACACGGTCGCAGCTGATACGTCAAGGGCTCCTCGCTCCCATGAGCAACTTGCGCGATGTAAGCCGCGACTTCAGACAACCCCACAGCCACCCTATTGGCCGCACGGGCATTCACCGCGCCAACGAGCAGCTCCCTGAACGTGATCCACGAACGCCTCGGCACGTGGAGTGCGCCGACTGCCATAAATCGCACCGTACCGTGCGCCTGCAGCGTACCCTACGTGGCCGGCGCATCACCCGCCGGTCGCCCCTCGACGGGCGATCCCCTGAATACGTGCTCTGCTATCGCTGTCACTCCGACAGCGCCAACCTGCCGCGTGGCGCCACCAACGTGCGTCAGCGTTTCTCGGCCAGCAACCCTTCATACCACCCCGTGGAGTCGATTGGCCCGCAGACAGCCTATGTGCCCTCGTTGCGGGCGCCGCTCAATACCAGCTCGATGATCTCCTGTGGGGATTGCCATGGCAACGACCGCGGCAGGGGCATGCATGGATCACGCTACCCCTTCATGTTGCGGCTCTACTACTCAACGGTCCCTCGTACCCCCGAGAGCCCCCAGGCCTATGCCCTCTGCTACAGCTGCCACGATCGCCAGCGGCTCTTTTCGGGGCGTGGGTTTTCTGAGCATGAGCGCCACGTCAAGCGCCAGAGCATCTCCTGCGCCGTCTGTCACACGGGCCACGGCAGCACCGACTATACCCACTTGATCCAGTTTTCACCCACAGCTACCGGCCCTGGCGTTGACCCTGCGACACGGACACGGGAACTGCGCTATGTGGACAAGGGACGTGGAGCAGGCGAGTGCACGGTGGCCTGTCACGGCTGGCGTAACAACCA
>JAFCZD010000611.1 GCA_019314525.1 Deltaproteobacteria bacterium | reverse complement strand
CATCAGCCCGACGCTCCCTATGGCTCATCGAATCACTTTGCACGATGCGGGAAGCTCAACGTCTTTCGTCGCAACCAAAACGAGCCCGTGGAGATCAAGGACTTTCCGCGCTGACCTAACCGCCGCACCGATGGCGCTGTGGTCGATGATAGTACGCGCCCCGCTTGCGAGGGTGACGAGCAGCTCTTCTACCCTGGCTGCGAGCCAGCTGGCCTCTTCGTCACGATCACCGATGGCTGCTACCAGACCTGTAGCAGCGCCGACGACATGAGCTGCTCCTCTGATGCGGCGTGCCGCACCGCCTGGATCAACCCTTGTGTTTGTGAGCCAGGTGCAACCTGCTGCGCCGCCTGTGGTGCCGAACAATGGCTCTGCCTCTCGAAGACCATCCCCTACCCGCTCGAAGACATCAACGCCTCGTGCGATGACACGCTCACGGCGAAGCAGGTCCTCGATGGCTTGCAATCCCCCTACGCGGCGACGCTGCTCTACGCCACCGACGCCGAGACGGCGCTCACTCTAGGCCTCGCTTACGAAGGCGGCACGCTCCTCTGTCACCCCGAAATCCTCGCGCCTCCCGGATCGCTGGCGCCCGACTATCCGGCGCGTATCGAGATGCAGATCGCTCTCACGCTGAAGACTGACGATGGTTTCTTTGACGAAAGCTTTGCCACCGCCCTCGACGGCTAGATCGGGTGGGCCAACTTCTCTCATGAGATGCCACTCTCAGCGTTGGGGGGCAGCTACACCCCAACGAATGATCACACCAAGATCACCTTCCAGGCGACCTTCACGGGGGGCGCCGCTCAGGGCACCATCAGCACACGCGGCGACAGTGGCGTTGGGCCCAATCTCGGGTCATGGGCCACTCCCTGAGGCTCCCCTGGCGCAGCGCTTCTCAACCTAGAAGGTGCAGGTATTCCTCAGTGGGTCGATCTCGAGGGGCGAACAACGCAACCCTGATTGGCAGTTGCGATCCTCCGCGCAGGCGACGCCCAAGGGCAGTACACCATCGCGGATGCAGACATGAGAGATCCTGGTGCATAGGCTCTTTTTTGACCGCGGCCCCTGCCCACGGTGAAGTTGTCGTCCACGCGCACAGTGCCGTCATGTCGCAGAGTGGTGGTGGCCTCCAGTCCTCGTTCTTTGGCCTTGCGGCCATGGGTGGACTCATGAAGATAGAAGGGCTCTATGCTTAGGTGTTATGATTTTCGACTATTGGCAGCAGGTGAAGAATGTCCCGATCAACCTCATGGATGCTGATGCTCCTGCTGCTTGGCTGCAGCGAAACCAAACCGCGGCGGCTGGGGGATGTCTGCGAACGCAACGAACAATGCGCCTCTACACGCTGTGATGAGTTGGTCTGCAAATCAAATCCACCAGCAGCGGTGGGGCAACCCTGCTCACATGCGCTGGAGTGCGCGTCAGACCGGTGCAAGCTGCTCGCCGACGGGGGTCGCTGCGTTGCTGGCGTACGTCCGATAGGGGCGGCATGTAGCCTCGACGCTCAATGCGAGAGTCAACTCTGCGAGGCAAGCGTCTGCCATGCAGAGGCCGTTGATAGCGGCGTTGATAGCGGCGTTGATAGTGGCGTTGATGCCGGCCCGCCAGATGCGGCATCAGACGCCGATCTGGGAGGGGTGAACGTTGATGCTGCGGTCCCAGAGGGACGTGTGGAGGATAGCACGCTGCCACCACCAAAGTGGCCAGGGGTCTGCTCCGAGAGCTGGTGCTGGATGTACCCGCTTCCCCAAGGAAGCTACCTCAACGCTCTCTGGGGTTCTGGGCCCAATGACATCTATAGTGTGGGCGATAAGAGCCTCATCCTGCACTATGATGGCGTGCATTGGTCAGCCCAATCACACCCTGCGTCGACACAGACGCGGCTGATCGACGTGGGGGGAAGCGGACCAACCAATGTCTTTGTGGTGGGCACAGGGGGTACGATCCTGCATCAGGACGGCACTGGCTGGCGAGCGATGTCCTCACCCACCACCCTCGCCATCGACGCCGTCTGGACCAGTGGTCCCAACGACGCCTATGTGCTCGCGAATACGTTGGTGTCACACTACGATGGGCTCACATGGAGCCCCGTGACGCTCGACCCGGCGCCAAGCGGTCCTCTGTATATCTGGGGCAGTGGCCCTGACGATGTCTACATCGTGGGCGAGGAGCTTTGGCATCGAGGACCGGGTGGCTGGACGACCCTCCCCGCGCCCTTTGATTGGGTCTCCTATTACGGAGGTATTTGGGGCAACAGCGCGTCTGATGTCTACGTGCTGGCCTACCACCAAGTCTATGGTGGCTACGACTGGGCATGGTCGGTCTTGCACTTTGACGGCAGCACGTGGTCGGTGGTCGGTGGAGCGCCTGCGTCTCAAACTTCTTGGGATCTCTTCGCGGTGTGGGCGTCGACGCCATCGAATGTATGGACGGTAGGCGACATGGGCAACGGACGCCACTTCGACGGCGTGCGCTGGATGGCCTCCGGGCCCCCCGTTTACGACACGCTCTTCGATGTATGGGGTAGCAGCGCGTCCGACGTGTACATCCTCGCCGCCCGCGGCACCATCGCCCACTATGATGGCACGAGCTGGACCATAGATGATGGCAGCGACGGCCCCTATCTCGACGCAACATTCTTCAGCGAGCTGTGGGGCAGCGCGCCCACCGCGCTCTACACCACCGCAGGAGCATACCTCCTACGCTATGACGGTTCGCGCTGGCGAGGGGTGGATTGGGGCGGGGTTGAGAACATCCGCGGACTCTGGGGCAATGGGCCCGATACCGTCGTTGGAGTGGGTCTCAATATAATCGCCCACTATGACGGTAGTGTCTGGACCAAGCACTCGGTAGAAACGTCGCTTTCGGCCGTCTGGGGGCGCAGCTCGAGCGACATCTACGCCGTTGGTGTTGGCGGCTCCATCTTGCACTTCGACGGTTCGAGCTGGCAGCCCATGGAGTCTATCAGCACCAGCGACCTGCAGGGAGTCTCGGGCAACGCCAGCGCAGTCTTTGCCGTTGGACGCGGTGGCATAGTCTTGCGCTACGATGGCTCCACCTGGCAATCCATCACGTCGAACACCGTCAACAACCTCACGGCAGTCTGGGTTGACAATGACGGCCAGGCGGTCGCTGTCGGCTCGGGAGGTGCCATCGTCCGCTGCGATCAGACGCAGTGCCAACCCATGGCCTCAGGCACCACGAAGAGCTTCCTCACGGTGTGGGGCCGCAGCGCCAGCGAGGTCTATGCGGGGGGGCATAGCACAGGCGTGCTGCACTACGATGGCTTGAGCTGGAAGCCCTTTGTGGATGACAACCAGACCGTTGCTGCGCTCTTCGGGGTTGGATCTGAACTCTACGCCGCTGGTTATGGCGTGCTGCGCTACGCGGGTTCGGGGGCACCATGAAGCGAACAACTCTCCTCTGTGGGCTATGGGCCTTGGTAATCATCATCGGTGGCTGCAGCGAGCAGAGCTTCCGCCGCATGGGTGATGTCTGCCTCACCGACGATCAAT
>JAFCZD010000610.1 GCA_019314525.1 Deltaproteobacteria bacterium | reverse complement strand
CGGTAGCCGTTTTCCAGAGCCTTCCTCAAGATGGACATGGCCAGTCCGCTCTTGCCGACCCCCGTGTCTCCGATGAAAACGAGGTTCTGATGCTTGGGGATAAAGTCGAGTTCTGCGAGTTGGCGGATGGTGGGTTCATGGACGCCTGGCTGCTTTTTGAAAGGGAAGGTCTCGAGGGACCACGCCTCGGGGAGCCGTGCCTGCTTGATACGGTTTAGGACACTGCGTTCGCGCTCATACTGGTACTGTTCCCTGAGCAAGCGGGCGATAAAGTCGCTGTAGGAAGGCTTTTTCTTGATCTTGTTGGTACGCTCGACCTCGCGATCAAAGATCTCACGGATACGGTGCAGACGTAGATTCTTGAAAAGCTGGTCCAGGTCATCGTTCATGGCCGTCCTCCTGGGTTTTGGATAGGAGGAAGAATTCGCCTGCAATGTTCTTGAGGACCATCTCCTCGATGCGGGCGATGTCCGTGACGCCGTACTTCAGGGCAGTGGCCAATGCGTGGCATAGCGGGACTTCCGGGTAGTCGAGATAGAGGCGATGCAGCTCCCGAATGGGGCGCACCGCTCGCCCTCCCCGTCGTTTCTTGATGGCGTCAGCCATAGCGCCAAGCTCCGAGGGGCCTGCACGAAGCACACCCTCCTCGGGGAAGGGTGGCGGATTGTTCTTTTGATTCATCCATCGGCCAGCGTAGCGGTGCTCAGGTAAGGAGCTACGGATCCGGCAGCCTTCATCATGTCGGTCATGGGTCGCCATGAGTTGGCGATGATGGAAAACCCGGATCTGATCGATGCTCTCGCGGACCTCAACCTCGCGTCCGATGAGGCTGGGCGGGACAGAGTAGCGGTTGGTGTTCACATGGATATAGCCACATAAATCCACACAGCGATGGTGTAAGGCGTAGACCTCGGGAACGTGGATGGGCAGAGGCTCCATCTGCTGCTGCTCCATGCGAAAGAGCTCGATGGGTTTTGCTTGTTGCTTGACCCTGAATTTCCCATTGGCTTTGACACACCAGGCCCTCAGTTGGTGATTGAGGTTTTTCAGAGAGGAAAACTCCCGACCGGGATAGAAGTTGTTTTCGATGTAGTGAAAACCGCGCTCGACCACGGCTGATCGGTTCTTGTCACCGATGGCGTGGGCCTTAAATTCGAAACCGAAGCGCTTGCCGAAAGCGGCCATCTCTGGCGCCATCACCGCATCAGCCCCGGTGCCCTTGGCGACGACCACACTGGTATTGTCTGTCGTGCACCGTCGGCAGGCACCGCCGAATTCCTTGAGGGCCTCAGTTAGAAAAACTTTGGCATAAAAGCGATTGTAGGTGGGGTAGCACTGAGCAAAGACCATTCGCGAGTAGCCAAGCCACAGGGCGGCACATTGCAAGAGGCGATTCTTCTTTTCCCCTACATCGACTTTGTGGGGTGAGGTGTCATGCTGCATCTCCTTGCCTGGCGCAAAGCTGTACTCACCGGCAGGTATCTTTTCTTTGATCCCGATGCCACGCCGTCGACATGCCGCAGTCAAGGTCGAATAGGAAATATCGATATTTCTGGCGGTGAGCTCCTCCCACACCCGTACCTGATTGCCTTTGCAGCGGGCATGCAACTCAATGATGGTATCCATGTGTGGCTCTGCTTGGTCTTGCCGCTCCGCTTTGGGCACCTCCGGCTGGCCGCTACGGAGCACTCTCCTGACGGACGTTCTGGAGATCTGTAGTGCCGTGGAGATGGCTCTGCTTCCGTGGCCCTTGGCCTTGAGGGTGAGAATCGCTTGTCTCGTTTCCATATCCAGCATTGAGTCGCTCCTCCATTTGTTTCTGTAACTCGTCAAAGGCACGCAGAGCCTGTTGCCAGGCCCCGCCGATAGTCAGGGGAAGACGGTTGATAGGACCCAGCTCATCGCCCAGGACTCGCCTGGCTCGATGAGCGATAGCTCTGAGCGCATCGAGGTCTCTGCGCAAAAGCCCCTCGGGACGTGCCGAATCCGTCGGCGATGGGGAGGCTTCTTCGAGCCGCAGATAGAGCAAGGGCTGCTCCAGGATATGATCGCGTTCAAAAGGACTGGCGCTGTGCCAAGCCCTGCTCAGCTGCCCCAGCTGACGCACGCTCAAAGAGGCCTCGCCAAGTCCCGCTAAAAGCTGCTCGCAAGCCGAGCCTTTGGCGCGCGCCAAAGGGACAAGGTGGCGCATGGCGCCGTAAGGGCTTATCCGGCCCCGACGCACCAATGCCTGCGCTCCTTCGGGCAGGTCACGCACCAGTGCCAGGCGACGGGACACCCAGCTTGTCGAATGGCCCAATCGAAGACCCAGTTCCACCTGAGACAAACCATGACCCTCGATGAGCTCCTGCAGCATCCAGCCCTGCTCGATCGCGGAGCGTTGCTGACTTCCCTGCATGCGATGGGTCAGGCAGATGGCCCCTACTTCATCGAGAGGCAACACCAAGGCCAAAATCGTGTCATGGCCAAGGCGGCTAAGAGCTGCGACCCGACGATAGCCGTCAATGAGCACGTAGCGATCTTCCCGGCCCAACTGCTCAACCACCAGCACAGGACTTTGCTGACCCTGCTCGCATAACGAGGCAGTTAGTTTGGCCTGGCGCTTCGAGTCTTGGCAGCGCTGGGCTCGGTAGCTCAGCTCCAACTGGTGAAATTCCAGATGCCGAGGTCGTGATGAAGGGGCACCATCGGGACAGGGGATCAGATCGATTGCTGGGTTTTCGGTCATGCTCATGGGGATACGCTGGCATTGAAAAGAAGCCCTGACCACCCAGGTCCGTGACATGTTGTCTCATTTTACACGTGTTTTACCTCAATGATTCATAGGGTTACGAGAATCAGCCCCCACGTGACAAGACCCGTTTTGGGGCTCAGCCGGTCTCTGCAAAATCTGCTTTTTACCCATGATTTTATGGAGGTGACGGACGAGGCCGGTCCGTGACTGGGTCACGGCTATGTCCCATCTTTCGAGAATTTCTCTCATGATAACATCGGGTTCTGCGCGGAGGCCGGTTCGTGACAAGGAGGGCCGTGACAACGCTTGATCGGCCGATGCAGGAGGTTGAGTTTCAGATCCAACCCGATCTTTCCTCCGTGCACGGCAGCACCGTTGCCGCACACGCTCCTCAGCCCGGTAGGAAAACAGGTCTGCCGACCGCCGCTTGCGGGCCTGTATACGGCGCCTCTCAAGACGGCATTTTTTCGAACAGGTTCTTTGATGATGCGCGCAAGATGGATGGGGATAGTACCAGTCGCGACAAATCGTACACCGACGGCGAAGCTTCTTGATTTGAGTCTGCATCCTGCAAGACTGACCAAAGAAGACCAGCGGCTCGAATTTTAGGCTGAACCAGCTCCTGATATCATGATGGCTTGTTAGACCGTCCCTGAATCAGGGGGGACCATTTTAGGTGAGTAGACCCCGGGCCATTTCTGGTGAGCGGTGAAGTGTGGAGCGCATCCCATGCCTGTGAGCTGTATGTTTGGCTGGGCAGGCTGTGCAATGTCCTGTCTCTTCG
>JAFCZD010000609.1 GCA_019314525.1 Deltaproteobacteria bacterium | reverse complement strand
CGACTATGTCGACATCAACCTCGAGCCCTTCGACGAAGAGGGGACCAGCCTCAGCGCCAAGTCCACCGTGGTGGAGCTGAACGACGACGTGACCATCAGCGCTTCGACCTACGAAAAGGTCTCAGGGTTCAAGGTTCAAGCCGACAACAGTGGCACAGGACACACCATCGCCTCAGTGGAGTTCTGGAACGACTGCCGGTAACACGGCGCCCTAAGAAGAAACGAAAGATGACGTCGGCTCTAGCCGGATGTCGTGTTTTACAAGACAAGGGTCCAGCCGCGACCAGATGAGGAAGAATGTGACACGGATTACGTAGACACTCTCAGGCAACGTATGGACATCCCAGCAAAGGACTCAGGCAACGTATGGACATCCCAGCAAAGGATAGGGTCCTATGAGAGTCAGTCCAGCCGCAATCTTGCTTCCCTTCGTCGTGCTCGTCGGGTGTGAAAACCTGGACGAGCGAGCCCAGTACCTCACCGACCCCGACGTCTTTCAGTGGTCGCGTCACAACTTCCGCATCGAGGGCGTCAAGAAGATGGGCGGCAACGTCAACCTCTTCGGCAATCGCCTCAGCTTCCATTGCAGGGGCTTCCCGCCGGGCACGAAGATCGCCCTCGGTGACAAGACGGCGACGGTCAGCAGCGAGGGCAAGCTGCACCTCAAGACAAACGTGCAAGGCCTCATGGGCGCCGTTGCGTTGGGCAAGCTGTCCAAAGCGAAGCTGACGGATGTCTCCGTCACCATCCATCCGCCTGGAAAGAAGCCGTTGACAGTCCCGCTCCCGGCGATGCGCTTGTCGGGCATCGACGACGTATTGAAGAAAGTGAAGAAGGGCCCAGTGCGCTTTGGGGCCGAATCCACGGCGGGTTCCGGCACGATCCGAAACATGATCTGGGTCGACTGGACTTTGGAACACCCCGTCTTGGGCAGCAAGCCAGCGACGCTTTCGGGAATCGATGCGGTGCTCTTGGTCGAACGACTGGAGGGGACGACCCGTATGTGCACGGGCTACAAGACTCGCAAGGGACAGCCGATGCCCGATGTGAAGCTGCGTTTACGCGACACCGTGGCGAGCATCTACGCGCGACGCACAGGCAAGCTGATCGCCAAGAAGCAGTTCTCCGCGGTCAATTCCTGTCCGACCTACGTGAGCAAAAAAAGGGGCATACGCGCTGTGCGTAACTCGCCCCTGCCCAAAGGCAACATCACTGACTGGGCCAAGAGTCACCTCTCTTCGTAGTAGCGCGGCGTGGCCTCTCGCGTCTTTTTTGGCAAACGTGGAGGGTTGACGGATCATCCGCTGGCGATCACAAGGGCGCTGATCCCATGACGACGGGGCACGGAAGCCATCAACCGAAATGCTGTTTTATCAGATAGAGCCACCATATGAGCTGCGATACGCGGGAAACACCTGGCTGGACGCGCCTCATCTCCTCTCGCAAACGACGCGTGAGCGCTATCCGGCGGCGCCTGAACTCATCTCCATCGAACTCGAGCAGATCTTAGCGCGCTGCAGCGCCCGAGAGCGGCCAGGTCTGCTTGCTGGAATTGAAGGGTGAGCGACACCCGGTTGGTTGCGACCGCGCCGCAGCTCGCTGCTGCTTCGCTCAAGGAGATGCCGCGGCTGCCGCGGAGCGCTACCGCAGCGTCGCGGAGCGCTGCCTCCAGAGCCCGCCCCCAACCCTTGATGAGGTCATCGTTGAACTCCAAGGCCTCGACACCCACCCAGCCATCGACACATTGCTGACCTGGGCCGCTCGCCAGCAAAAACTCGCGCATCTACGCACGCGTCGCGAGCAACTGAGATAGAATGGGGCCAACGCGCAAAGGACGACGCCATGAATCGCACACTCACCGCACTGCTTCGTCCCCTCACGCTGGTGGCGCTTGGCGTTGCTGTCAGCGGCTGCTCCAGCGATGTCTCCAAAGCAGACGGCGCCTTGGATGCCACAACCACAGATGGGGTGAGCGCCAGCGACTCCTTGCACGATGTGTTGGTTGCTGGTGACACTCTTGTCGCCGCCGATTCCATGAAGGCCATCGATTCTGGAGGTCCCACATCCTCGAGCTATACGATCATGGACTTCAACGATGGAATCGTGCATGACGCGGCTTGGCTCGGTAGTCAACCTGTTGGCACAGTAGCCCCCTATTTGCAGACGAAAGGTGACAGCGGCTCGTCGGCCTTCTCCATCGCGAGCGGTGCAGGACCCGATGGGAGCGATGCGCTGGAGGTGACCGCACCGACGGCCGCCGACCTTCTCCCCGGCTTCTGGATCCTTAACGGAGAAGCTGCAAGTGGAAGCATCAAAAACCTCAAAGACACCACAGGGTATCTTCTGCCCCAGGGCATGCGGGCCAATCGCTTGGAGTTCAAGATTCGTTTCCAGCCTGGCTACCAGGCGGCCCGAGCCGCCGTACAGCCTCCCTCATATCCGAATCATGAGAACTTCCATTTGGGAACCTACCACTATGACCCCAACCGAATTGATGGGGTCCAAGACGTGAAGGAGAGCGACAACTGGCACTTCTATTTTCAGGTGTGGTTGCGCCACGACCTCGCCGATGGAGACTGGATGACCGTCATGCTCAACGAGGTACCTCAGCACCAACGATCCCTCAGCGCGCTCCCACCCGCCAACGCCACCATGCCCGCAGGCAACTTCTGGGAGCTTCTGACACGTTTCTATTTCAACACTGTGCCCTACGACAGCGACCCAGAGCTCGCGTATCCCGTGAAGATGTGGATTGACGATATTCGTTTAACCCTCGTGGAGGAGGCTGCACCACTGAACGTGGAGTTCGCCGTTGGAACGGGGCACACCGTTGGGGTCTCTGGATCGACCCTGCACCAAGAGGGCTTTCGAGTGACCAATACGAGCAGCGCGAGCGTGCGCGCTGTTTATGCCCTCGCCACCCCGTCCTGGCTCAGCCCAAGCGTCTCTGAGGTTGGTGGAGGCAGCTTGAGCAATGGAGATGTCGTTGTCTTTGCCGCCGGTGAGGTCCGTGAGTTCACCCTTGAGATGACAGCCAAGAGCGAGCTGGTCGCCGGTAGAACGGATTACGCTGGTGTGGTCTTTAGCCTCGAAGAACAAATTCAGAGCGACGCCCAATCGCGCTGTCGTTCCCTCTCCGATGGGCGGGTGGAGCGGCGCTGGGAGACGGCAGTGGGTCCCTTTGATGGCACCTCCATGGGCGACCACATCCGCATCGAACAGCTCGACTAGGGGCGCCAGCTTGCGGTGCCTCGTCTCCACTCGTAGACTTGAGCTATGGCGCGACACCTTGGTCTCCTCTGCACACTCTTGGGCATGGTCTTGGGGACCGCGTCGTGCGTTACGAGAGTTGGCTTCAACGCGTGGGACGCAGCGACCTCCGATGCTGCGACCTCCGATGCTGCGACCGCCGATGCTGCGACCTCCGATGCAGTGACCTCCGATGCCGTGACCTCCGACGCTGCGACCGCCGATGCTGCGACCGCCGATGCTGCGACCGCCGATGCTGCGACCTCTGACGTTGCGACCTCTGACACAGTGGCTGGCGTTTGCCAAACACAGACCGAAATCCCGGTGGCGGAATGCCAAACCCTGGTCACGCTCTACAACGAAACCAACGGGAGCGACTGGACCGACGCCTCAGGCTGGCTTGCCACAGCGACACCCTGCTCCTGGAATGGTGTCACATGTGACGCAGGTCATGTGAGCCGCATCGGGCTCGACTACAACGTCCTCACAGGCAGCATTCCACCCGAGTTGAGCAACCTGGTGCACTTGCTCTCTCTCTCCCTTACCGGCAACCAATTGACGGGGCCTATCCCACCGGAGATTGGCCGCCTGGTCAATCTCACCTCCCTCCGCCTCTACATCAAC
>JAFCZD010000608.1 GCA_019314525.1 Deltaproteobacteria bacterium | reverse complement strand
GAACGCGACATTCAGAGGGTAAACGAATCGTTCAGGGCTTCTGTGTCGCGTCTGGCCCTGCGAAAGCCCGTGGAACGCGACATTCAGGCGTTAAACGAATCGTTCAGGTCGCCCTTTCTTGAGGAGTTGGTACCCGGCCACGAGCTGCAAGCATGCCCGCTCCCCAAGCCGCTGGATGCACCTAAACCGCTCATTTACACGCGGCCCTCCAAGGCGATACTCTTGCTTCATGGCACTTGATCAACATCATTGTCCACGTTGCACGAAACCCCTCACCAGCGGAACGGCCGGTCCCATCTCGGGCTTGGTGTGCCCGGCTTGCGGGGGCCTCTGGCTCGACCACGATCTGGCGGTGCAGTTCCGCGAAGCGCTGGTCTCCAACAGCCGCCTCGACGTATCGGAGTCGGCACGCATCATCGGCGAGTCCAGCGCCTCACGCGCCAAGCGCGCGGTGTCCACCACCCCTGATGCTTTGCCTTGTGTGGTCTGCGGCCAAAGCATGCAGCGCGAAAAGATCGCCAAGGTGGGGTTCGACCTCGACATCTGCCACGAGCATGGCACCTGGTACGATTGCGGCGAATTGCAGCGCATCGCCCACCTGGCCGGCGCCAAGGCCCCCAGCCAGACGGCGCCGGGTGGGCTCTCTTCTCATGGAGCCTCACTGGACGGCAACGAAGGCAAGGCAGCCGTGGCATTCGTGGTGCTAGGGGTGATCTTCGACATCCTCAGCGAGCTTGGTTGAGCTGCGCCCTCGTCCGCACAACCAAACGCCACCCACCAACGCCAAGCCAGCGCCCATCAGCCCCCGAGACCCAGGACACGCCCGAGGGTGACGGCGATGGCGTTGTTGATGGCGTGAAAGAGCATGCCTGGCAGCACGGAGCCGCTGCGCACCGCGATCAGCGTCAACACTGCGCCCAGGGCGGCGGTGGAGGCGAAACGGTAGATGGAGAGGTGAAAGAGGCCAAAGAGCACGGCGTTGCTGGCCACTTGAGCCCACAGGGGAAGCCTGTGGGACGAGCGCAGCACCACGCCCCTAAAGAGCAGCTCCTCGCAGATCGCCGGCGAAATCGCCAGAGCGAAGAGATCGAGGGCCAGCGGCCGCTGGGTGGCGAAGAGCGCGCGATGCATCGCCTCGAGCATCTCCTTGGGCATGGGCAAAAAGCGTTCTTGGAGCTGCTCCACCAAAGTGCCCACCACATACCAGCCCACAAGCCCAGCCAAGATGGCGCCGGCCCACGCCACATGGGCGGGTCGTCGCCAGCGCAGGGCGTCTGCCACCGGCAATCGGGCGAAAAACACCAGGACCGCCACGGGCATGAGGATCAACACCCACTCAGTGACGAGCAGCCCCCCGATGATATTGCGTGATTGCAGAGGCGTGCCCACGAGCACCACCAGCGCCATCACTGCCATCAAGACCATCGCCGCCTGACCTGGATCCACCTCCCGGATAGGAAGCCGCGGCGAGTTCCTAACAACCTCGTGACCATCGTCTTCGCCTGCACCTGCGCCTGCGCCTGCACCTGCGTCTGCGCCTGCGTCTGCGTCTGCGTCTGCGTCTGCGTCTCTACTCCTGCGCCGAAAGAGCGCCATGAACCCACCCTTCGACCCTTCAGCGGCGAAGAGCAAGCGCTCGCTGTCGAAGACGCGCGCGGCTACCATCAGGGCCAAGAGCGCATAGACCGAGGTGGCGATGAGCGTCACGGCCCCGAGCCCGAGGTGGAGTTGCCCAGAGATGAGGCCGCGGGTCAGCAAAGCGACGTTGACGCCGGGCACAAGAGCGGTCACCACGCCGAGCTCGATGCCAGGCAGCTGGGCCAAGGCCGCGGGTAAGGCGCAGATCAGGTAGACGGGCGTCAGCAGGTTTTGCGCCTCTTTGAAACTCCGCGCCAACGACGCCACCGCCAGCATCACCGCCGAGAAGAAAGCCGCCGTGGGCAGGATCGCCACGACTGTCATGGCCAGGGCAGACCAGGGAATCTCCAAGCCCCCTGCCGCCTGAAGCTTCCCGCCGAGCCCATCGGCGGCCAGCGCCACGGTCAACCCCACAGACCCCAGGTTGAGCAAGCCCGTGAAGGTGGCGATGGTGGTGACCACCAAGAACTTTCCCCCCATCAAGGCCAAGCGTGGGACCGGTGCCACCAGCAGCGCCTCAAGGGTGCCGCGCTCCTTTTCGCCCGCCGTGAGATCGATGGCCGGATAGAAAGCCCCTAGCAGAACCATCATCACCACAAGGAAAGGCAGCACCCGCGCGAGCACGAAACCGCCGACATCGCGCGGGCTGGCGATGCTCTCTCGCGTGACCACGATGGGCCGCGAAAACGAAGGAGGGAGGCCCGCCTCGGCCTGCCGGGCTGCCAGAAGATCCGCCACCAGCGCGCGAATCTCCTCGCGGATCCGCTCGAGGGTGTTGGTTGAGTGGTCCACCGTCTTGTCGTAGAGCAGCTCGACCTCGACGCTCTCTCCATCCCGCAGCATCATGGCGTATTCGCTCGGCACGACCACCACCAGGTCGACTCGCCGCGCCTTGAGCGCCTCCACAGCGTGTTCGCGGTCTTTTGGGCGGTGAAGTTGGGCCAGCCCTTCCCGGGTGATGGCTGCGTCGAGGGCGGTGAAGGCTGGGCCAACCACACCCACCTGGGCAACACGCGCCTTCTGCGCCTGCCGCTGTGCGCCCACAAACTGCGCCATGCCCACGCCAATGAGCGGATAGAGCGCCAGGGGGAGCAGGATCATCACCATCAGGGTACGCCGATCACGCAACGTCTCGGTGAGCTCCTTTTTGAAGACAAGCCAAACGACGGCTGCCAAGCTTGGTGGAGAAATGGGGCTCATAGTGCCCTCTCCGTGCGGTCTTCGCCGCCTTCCCCGCCCTCGGCCAGCCCCAAAAATACCTCCTCGAGGGTCTCGCAACCAAAGCGCTCCTTGACCGCGGCGGGCGCGCCCTCGGCCACCAATCGGCCGCGATGCAGCAGCCCGATGCGATCACAAAGCAGCTCGGCCTCGGTCATATAATGCGTCGAAAAGAGCACGGCGCGCTGCCGATCCCGCGCCTTGCGCACATAGTCAGCCACAAAACGGCTGGCGAGCACGTCGAGGCCCGCGGTGGGCTCATCGAGCACCAGCACGGGTGGGTCGTGCACTGAGGCGCGGGCCAAGCCCACGCGCTGTTTTTGGCCCGCGGAGAGCGCTTCGCAGCGCCGATCAAGCAAATCGTACGCGCCCAGCTCTGCGGCCACCTCTTCAGCCCGCCGCGCCGCCTCCGCGGCGTCCAACCCATAAAGCCGCGCCTGGTAGATCAGCGCCTCACGCGCCCTCAACCGCGGATAGAGCCCCACAGAGCCACCGTGGAAGCCGAGCTGAGCACGCGCCGCAAGTGGGTCGCGCGTGCTGTCTACGCCGCCGATGCGCGCCACGCCAGCGTCGGGGCGCAGCAGGCCCACCAACAAGCGCATGGTGGTGGTCTTGCCGGCCCCGTTGGGGCCGATCAACCCATAGACCTCACCGCGCCGCACCTCGAAATCCACACCGTCCACGGCGAGCACCGAACCAAAGCGCTTGGTCAAGCCGCGTATCTCGATGGTCATGCTCGCTCCAAGGCGCGTTGTAGGTAGCGACCGGTGTACGAGGCCTCAACGGCAGCCACCTCCTCGGGGCTGCCCTCGGCGACGATCGCCCCACCACCCTCGCCACCCTCGGGCCCGAGGTCGATCACATGATCGGCGCAGCGGATGACGTCTAGGTTGTGCTCGATGACGACGATGGTGTTGCCTCCTGCCACGAGCTCGTCTAGCACGGCGAGGAGCATATCGACATCCGCGAAGTGCAGGCCCGTGGTAGGCTCGTCGAGGAGATAGAGCGTGCGCCCCGTGGCGCGCCGCGAGAGTTCCTTGGAGAGCTTGATGCGTTGGGCTTCCCCCCCCGAGAGCGTCGTCGCCGACTGCCCCAAAGCGAGATAGCCCAGGCCTACCCGCGAGAGCGTCTCCAGGCGCTCACGCAACCGCGGCACGTTATGGAAAAAGTCGCGGCCAGCCTCAATGCTCATGGCCAGCACTTCGGCGATGTTTTTGCCTTTGTAGCGCACGCGCAGGGTCTCTTCGTTGTAGGTTGAAGGAGAACCGCCCAGGCTTGTAGCCTCGCATGCGCGCGTCAGGCACGCCCGCGAAGAGCTCCCGCACCAAGGTGAAGATCCCCGTGTAGGTCGCGGCGTTGGAGCGCGGCGTACGCCCGATGGGTCGCTGATCGATGGCCACCACCTTGTCCAAAGCGCCCACGCCGTCGAGCCCCTCATGCATGCCGACGGGCTCGCGGCTGCCAGAGAGCTCGCGCCGCAGCGCAGGCAAGAGGGTATCGATCACCAAAGACGACTTCCCCGACCCTGACACGCCGGTCACGCAGACCAAGCGACCGAGGGGAAAGCGCGCATCGACGCCCCGCAGGTTGTGATGTCGTGCGCCGCGCAAAACGAGGTTGCGCTCGGCAGGTGGGCGAGGAGACGAGCCTCGCTCGATACGACGACGCCCCGCCAGGTAATGCCCCGTGACGCTGCGTCGTGCACGCATGACGTCGTCCACGCTGCCGCTGGCCACCACATCTCCCCCCTCCA
>JAFCZD010000607.1 GCA_019314525.1 Deltaproteobacteria bacterium | reverse complement strand
CATGCAGATCAAGCGACCCTCGCCATCTTCGATGCGAATCTCCCATAGATGCGTCGAAGATGGCGAGGGTCGCTTGATCTGCATGACTCGTTTGACCATGGCTGTGCTGGACGCTTGAAGGCTGGCTCTTTGGGCGGGGCGCGATCAAGCTGCCGAAGAGGCGGCCAGATAGTGTGAGTGCCACGCGTTGACGGTTTGGCGGTCTCGAGCGACGATCGTCCTGCGCCGTTTGTGCACAAAACCTGCCACCGTGTGGGCTACGAGCTGCCCCGCCGCGAGCTCTGCCGCGACCAATTCCTGTGATAGAAACGCCACCCCACCGCGGTGCACCAGCGAGTCCCTCATCACGTGAATATCGCCAATGTCCACCACTCGCGAGAAGTCCGAGATCTCGACCCCGATGCTCTGTAAATTCTTGTCCAAGAGGCGGCGGGTGCAACAGCAGGTAGGGCAGCAGTAGATCTGGTAGGGGAGCAACTGCTCGATGTCGACCTCGCCGGTGGGCAGCTCGGTATGGCGTGAAAGGAAGACCACCACATCCTCGGTGAGGTCTTTGGTGGCAAAGCGCTCAAGGGCAGGAAGCCCGCAATGTTCGAGGAAGATGACGTCATAGCGCCCACATTCCATGCCGCGCACGATCTCGTCGGTGGCGGCGACGGATGAGGTGATATGTTGCGAAAGTTCGAGATGCTCGACGTGCGCCAGTAAGCGTGCCAAATGAATCGAAGCAAAATTCGAGCTACACCCGATCTTCAAATGGGTGGGCATTTTGTGTCGGGCGAGGGCCTCGCTCAACTGATGTTCGTTTGTAACGATATGATGGGCCTTTTCTATGGCCAAGCGTCCAGCCTTCGTGGGCACGATCTTGGTGCCGTCCCTGGCAAGCAGCACCTGACCATAATGCTCTTCGAGGGCTGCGATTCGACGGGAGACGGTGGACTGGGTGAGGTGGAGTTGTTCGGCGGCACGGGAGAAGCTGCCTAACTCGGCGACGGCGATCAACGTCTGGAAGTAGAGAGTCTCCACGACCTTCCCCTATTGCGCTTGCGTTGTGCCTAGCGTTGCGTCGGAGCGCAACGTATGCGCCCAGCGCATAACCCGTTGCATAGTACTCATTGGCTCTGAGCTAGTCCATCGAATTAAATTCATTCGGAAGACCAAATTGCCGAATCAACACGTTGTTCTCGGCATTAACTCGGTGAACTCTAGGAGTCGACATGTCTTGTTTTCGTCTGAAGCGCGGGCGTCATATGCTCCCGCTGGTTGGGGTGCTATTTTTGGCCCTAGGGTGCAGCGGCGACCGTGGGCCCGCCGGCTCCCCCGGTCAAGGAGGCGAGGCGGGTGTGCCAGGCGCACCAGGTGCTGCGGGTGAGGCAGGCGCACCAGGAACGAATGCGGCGGACACGGGCACCATCCAGGGCTTGGTCCTCGACGAGGCAGGCACAAAGATCGCGGGTGTGACCGTGACGACGGAGCCTGCCACTGCCACTGTCACGACAGACGCCGATGGCGCCTTCACGTTCACCGACATCGCGGTTGGCTCCTATCGCCTCACGGCGTCTCTCGAGGGCAAAGGCGCTGCCTCCTTGATGGTGGGCGTGGCGGGTGGGTCTACGACGAATGTCTCATTGCGGCTCTCACCCGATGTGCAGTCCAGCGTGGCCAGCGTCTCGGGCAAAGTCGTCAACGTCAAAGGCAGCGGTATCGCCGGCGCCACGGTGACGGTGGAGGGGCAGCCGATCTCTGCAACCACCGGTGCTGACGGAGCCTTCGAACTCACCGCCGTTGAGGCGGGCTTTGTCTTTCTCCAGGTTGCGCCTCCCTCCGCTGACTACTTGCGGGGTGAGACGCGCAAGGCGGTCCACGTGGCGGCAGGCGCCAAGGTGGCCAACGTCCAGGTGGTGCTCTCGAGCCGTCCTAGCGACAGCGCGTCCTGGGTTGGTGGTGCCACCTGCACTGGATGTCACACGGCAAACCACGGGCACATCATCTCAGGCGTGAAAGACTCGGCCCACGGCCGCTTTGTCACCGAGGGCACCTCACACATGGTTTATCCCAACCTATGGCCCGCCCCCGGCGACAAGTTCTTGCCGCGGACCCCCACAGGTGATTTGTTGCGCACACAAGATCCCCTTGATGGTGAGGGCATGGTGCACGTGGTGCTCTGCACGCGTGGTGCCGGCAGCAGTCGCGAGTTTCTCTTCAAATTCTATCCCCAACAGGCTGACGGCGTCCTGCTCACCGATGGTGACCTCGACTGCGTCGAGAGCACGCCCGCCAACGCGGTCTGGATCCCCGTCAGTGGTACCATCGGTGGTGAGACAGCTTGGGGTGAAGGTTACCTTGACCCAAACCACACCCAACCAGACAAAGCGCATTTTGGCGAAGGCAAGCAGCGCTACCTGGCGCGCATCCAAGATGTGCCCTACTTGGTCAGTTGGTACACGGCCAACAACATCCCCGTTACGCGGGCGAAGCAAGACTATGTTGCGTATATGCCCGTGTACCTGATGCAAGACGGCACGCCTGAGGGCCACGAAGCGCTGGCTGCCGGTGACGTCGCGGCGCCGAAGTTCTGGCAGAAGTCGCCAGACCATTGGTGCACCCCAGACAATACGCTCTCGCGCAACTGCGCTGGATGCCACATGACAGGCCTGAAGATCGAGACCACGGATGTCGTCGATGGCGATCATACCTTCAAGGGTGTGGTCACGGCGTTTGATTATAAGGACGTCAACATCTCTTGTGAGCGCTGCCACGGTCCAGGCTCGGAGCATAGTGCGGCGGGTGACGCGACGAAGATCATCAGCCCGCAGCACCTGACATCCAACGCTAGCAATGAGCTATGTGGCCAGTGCCACGCCGCTCACGCCGGCAAGAGCGCGTCGCCTCTGGGTGTGCATAAATACCCCTACAACGTGACGCAGAAGGACCTGCTCGGCGGTGGAAACTTTGTCCCCGGTGTGCACGACCTGAAGGACTTCTACGCCAACTACGATCTCCCGACGACCAACAACCTGTGGACCGAGGGCACGTTTCACACGTGGGCTGACGGCACCCATGGCCGCGCTCACTCTCAGATGGTGCCAGAGTTGAAGCGCTCAGCTCATGGCAACAACTCCTACGAGAAGCTGACGTGCGCGACGTGCCATGATTCGCACAGCCTGGCGGGGGCGGCGCCCAAGACGACGGTGGGCACGCATGAGTTTGCGCGCCTGGCCTATGATGACAACACCCTTTGCCTCTCCTGCCATGCTACGCATGGCCCCTTTGCGGCGGTGAGCCTCGATGACGTGGCCGTGCTTCAAATTCGCGCTGGCCGTGACGTGACTGTCAATGGCACTGTGCCTGAGTATGATGCCTTGACCCAAGGACAAGCCGCCGATCGCGTGGCCCGCGCCGTCGCTCAGCACATGCAGGTAGGCGCTGGCATGGGTGGCGCCCTCTACACCCCCACCAACGGGGCATCACCTGTAGGACGCTGCACGTCCTGTCATATGGCGAAGATTGGCAAGCTCTTCGA
>JAFCZD010000152.1 GCA_019314525.1 Deltaproteobacteria bacterium | reverse complement strand
GGCTTCAGAGCTGCAGCTGCAGGCTGAGAAGCTGGCTGTGAGGCCGCTTGAGAGGTTGGAGCCGAAGTGGGAGCTGCCTGCAGCTTCTTCTGCAGCTTCTTGCGCTCCTTTTCGATCTCGGAGGTTTTCGCGTCCGTGAGCTTCTTCTTCTTCGCAGCGAGCTTCTGCGAGCGTGCACGAAGGTTCTTATCCTCGTGTTGGCTCGCGCTCCATGCCAAGAACATGGAAGAGACCATGAACAAGAAGGCCATTGTCGCCGTGAGCTTGCTCAAGAAGGTCGTGGCACCGCGACCGCCGAAGACGGTCTGGCCGGCTCCACCTAGGAAGCCAAGCCCGGCTCCCTTTCCTGCTTGAAGCAAGATCGTGAGGACGAGAAAGAGACAGATGATAACGTGGAGAACTGTGACGAAAGTAACCATGGTTCTCTAGAGATGTCGGGCTCGCCTCTGCGGCCACCCAGCTGTTGAGCGACCTAGGCTTGCCGGTCGTATTTCAAAATTCCGATGAAGCTCTCAGCGTTAAGACTTGCTCCACCCACAAGCGCTCCATCTACATCAGGTTGCGCCATCAATCCAGAGATATTCTCGGGTTTGACGCTTCCACCATATTGGATGCGCACCGTGGCTCCTGCCTCCGCACCCAATATTTCCAAAAGCTGCCCACGTAAAAAGCCATGAACTTCCTGAGCTTGCGCTGTGCTGGCGGTCTTTCCGGTGCCAATGGCCCAGACGGGTTCATAGGCGACGACAATTTGCTCAGCGACGCTTGCTGGGAGACCCTCCAAGGCGCCGGCGAGCTGTCGGCCGACGACTTCAAAAGTCTGGTTCGCCTCGCGTTCAGAGAGGCGCTCGCCAATACAGATTACCGGGCGCATACCCGCGGCGAGTACCTTCTTTGCTTTGGCGTTTACGCCACGGTCATCTTCGCCAAAGTACTGACGGCGTTCGGAGTGACCGAGGAGAACATGGCTACAGCCAAGATCAGCGATCATGGGGATGGAGGTCTCACCTGTGAAGGCCCCACCATCCTCAACATGACAATGCTGCGCTGCCACGATGAGATCGCTGTCTTGCACACGCTTCACAACCTCTGAGAGCGCCGTGAAGGGGGGGCTGATGCCCACCTCGATATCACGCAGGCCGCCAAGCACATCCCGGAGCTTCGACGCCAAGTCCAGAGACTCGGCGATGGTGCAATTCATCTTCCAGTTGCCGATAATGATCGGCTTGCGTTGTGTCACGCCTCAACCTCCAATGCAGCGACACCGGGCAAGACCTTGCCCTCGACAAACTCGAGGGAAGCCCCACCGCCAGTCGAGATATGGCCAATCTGCTTGGCGACACCGCTGCGGTTCACGGCAGAGACCGAGTCTCCACCTCCGATGACGGAAAATGCATCAGCCTCTGCTACAGCTCGTGCGATCTGCATCGTGCCTGCTGCAAAGGGCTCACGTTCGAAGACCCCCATGGGCCCATTCCAGAAGATGGTCTGGGCGCCAGCCAAGCACTCACCAAAAGCGGTGCGGGTCTCGGGCCCGATGTCGAGGGCCATCATCCCTTGTGGAATCGACAGCACATCACACACCTCGCCCGTTGGCACGTCGAGGCCGCTGGCGACCACTACGTCCACTGGCAAGAGCACGTCCACGCCCTTCTTGGCGGCCTGCTGGAGCACGTTACGGGCCGTCGCGACGCTCTCTTCTTCAACCTTGGAGCTGCCAACATCGACACCCTTGGCTTTGAGAAACGTGTTGGCCATGGCGCCGCCCACCAGGATCGCGTCGACCTTGGGGATCAGGTGCTCTAGGACGCCAACCTTGTCTGATACCTTGGCTCCACCGAGGAGGGCGACGAAAGGCCGCTCGACGTTATCGACCAAGCGTCCGAGGCTTGCGAGCTCATCGAGCAGCAAGAAACCAGCGGCCCGCTCAGGGACATGAGCGGCCATTCCCGCTGTGGAGGCGTGGGCGCGATGGGCTGTACCAAAGGCGTCATTGACGTAGACATTCACCAAGGCGGCAAGCTCCTTGGCCAAGGTCTCGTCATTGCTCTTTTCTCGCGGGTCAAACCGGAGGTTCTGGAGCAAGACGACATCAGTCTTCTGCATCTCTGCGACGATCCCGCGGACACCGTCTCCAATGACCTCGTCGGCGACGATCACCTGATACTTGGGACCGAGCAGCTCTGCTAGGCGGGCGCCCACAGGCTCCATGCGGAGCCCGTCGACCACCTTGCCCTTTGGGCGTCCAAGATGGGAGCCAAGCACGAGCTTGGCCCCCTGCTTCAGAATATGCTCGATGGTGCGCAGGGCGGCACGAATTCGCGTGTCGTCTGCGACCTTGCCCCCCTCGAGGGGGACATTGAAGTCAACGCGACAGAAGACCTTCTTGTCTGCCAAGTCGAGCGCATCAACGCGTTGAGCGACCATTTACATCTTCTCCGCGACGAACTTGCACATATCCCAGAGGCGAGCGGAGTAGCCCATTTCGTTGTCGTACCAGGTCAAGACCTTGGCAACTTTCTCTCCGCCGACCATGGTGGAGGGCAGATCGACGATGGAGGAGTGGGTCTCGCCGAGGAAATCGATGGACACCAAGGGCTCATCAACAGCCAGCAGGACACCCTTGAGGTTCGTCTTGGCGGCCTGGCGCAGTGCGTCGTTGATCGATTCTTTGGTGGCGCTCTTGGAGAGGTTCACCGTGAGGTCCACCAGAGAGACGTTGGGGGTGGGCACGCGAATCGCCATACCGTCGAGCTTGCCTACCAGCTCAGGCATCACCAGACCGATAGCCTTCGCGGCTCCAGTGGTGGTGGGGACCATGCTCATGGCGCAGGCGCGCGCACGACGGAGATCCTTGTGTGGGCTGTCGAGGACGACCTGGTCTCCGGTATAGGAGTGCACGGTGGTCATCATGCCGTTTTCGATGCCGAAGGTCTCATGAAGCACCTTTGCCACAGGGGCGAGGCAGTTGGTGGTGCAGGAGGCGTTACTGATGACGTGATGCTTGGCCGGGTCATAGATATGCGTGTTGATCTTGATGCACATCGTGGCGTCGATGTCACCCTTGCCAGGAGCGCTGATGACGACCTTCTTCGCGCCAGCGTCGATGTGCTGGGCAGCGGCGTCGCGCTTGACGAAGTGTCCCGTGCACTCGAGGACGACGTCCACCTCGAGTTCTTTCCAGGGCAACTTCTTGGGGTCGGGCTCAGAGAAACTCTTGACCCTCTGGCCGTCGATGACGAGCTGCCCATCCTCCGTCGTGACCTCGCCTGGGAAGCGCCCGTGTACCGAGTCATATTTGAGCAGGTGGGCGAGGGTGCCGTCGTCGGTGAGATCGTTGATGCCAACGAGCTCGATGTCGGAACTTTTGTCCAACGTTGCCAGGCGGGTCACACAACGTCCGATACGGCCAAAGCCATTGATTGCAACGCGAATTGCCATGATGGATCTCCTTGGTTGTTTTACTTGGGGCTGTGAGACATCCGCATCACAGCCACCAGAGCCCCGGTTATTGGAGCGTTTATCACGACGCTCTCCGGTGGGGCGGACGGTCGGAACTTACCTGAGGTATTGGGCTGTTTGCAATGGTGAAAAAAAGCAGGGATTGCAGTAGGTTGGCGGTTTGGCCCTCTTTGAGGCCTACCCGAGGCGTGCGAGGAGCTGGTCCAAGAGGCGAATTTGGTTGGGGGGGAGGGGAGCAAAACGCACGCCCACTTCGAAACTCCCGGCATCACTCTCAGCGACCCAGATCACCTGACCTTGCACATCGAGGGTCGTCCCTGTCTCATCTTCGATGCCATCTTCAACGATGAAGAGGCTGATGCCCAAGAGCGCCTGTTCCGGCAGGGGGCTCGCCAGAGCGAGTCCTACGCCCCCCTGCGAGAGGTTCTTCGCCTCCGCCGCGAAGAGGTCCTGACCGGTGTTGACCTCTGCGGCCAGAGAGATGTCGAAGCGGGGGAATACGCGCCGGTTGTCTGACATGGAGTCGACCTCGTCCTTTTGGCTTTGGTCTTTTAGAATACCCCGACTTACCCGCAGAACGGAAGGTTTGGCTCGGCCCACAACGAGAGAATAGGCCTTTGGCGCCAAGAAGGCCGAGGAGCGCAGCCGTCTCCTGTGCTTTTTGTAGGGATGGCTCATTGCGGAGGCGCCGGTAGAGGCCCAATACCTGCTCCGCCAGTGCAAGGCGAAGCTTCAGCCGTCGTTCTGCGGTGAGGGCGATGGCAGCCTCTTGAGGCGCGAAGATGAGACGAGAGAGGTCCCATCGCGCTTGCACTTCCCAGTGGGCGCCTTGGGTGACTCGGTCATCAATGCGGTCTGGCGCATCCGCTCGCATGTCGTGTGAGAGTCCATAGCCGTCGTTGCGGCCAAAGCGCATGGAGAGCTGTGGCAGCAGGGCCGACCAGCGCGCGCGAGACGAGGTCATTACCGAGACAGACGCGCTCTGCGCCGCAAGGACGCGTCGTAAGACCTCACTAGGGGGTGGGCAGGCCCTGTGTGTCGCCAGGGCGTTTTGGGTCAGCAGGGCAAGAACGAGAGTGGATAGGGAGAAAGCTTGGACCATGGCGAGTTTAGCAGCAAAAGAAGAGCCAAGATTAAAGTGAAGATATTTCAACGTGATAGGGGTGGTGATGCGTGGGAGCGGGCGCATTTCGGACCGTGGTCCGTCATCATTGAAGAGAAATATGCCTGTGAGGGACAAAAACAGGGCCTTGGTACGTCTACTATTATTGAGAGGGCGTCAGCGCTGACGGCAGAGAAAAATGAACCGCGAAGCAGAACTCGAGACTCGCAGCGAAGTGTTAGTAGAGGCCGCACGCCAAGGCGACCACGCGGCGTTCAACGAGCTCTATCGTCGCTACCACCGGTTGGTCGCCAAGCGCGTCGTGGTGCTCTTGGGGCCGGCGAGCTGTGAAGACGATTTGGTGCAGGAGACCTTCGCGCGGGCATATCAGCAGCTTCACCACTATCGAGGGGATGCGCCTTTCTCCCACTGGATCTTGAGGATCGCGACAAACCTGGCGCGGAGCGCGCATCGACATCGACGGCGCTGGCGCTTCTTATCCTTTTCGAGCGCGGATCATGGTCTCGGCAGGGATGGTTTGGGCAGGGAGGGTGTCTCAGCACGCTATCCCGAGTTGGATGCGCTGCATCGGGCGCTGGATGTGTTGTCATTGCCTCTGCGGGAGGCTGTCCTGCTTCATGAAATCGAGGGGCTGACCTTGCAAGAGGTGGCCTCGTGTCAGGGCGTGTCTCTCAACACCGCTGCCTCGCGTGTGCGCCGTGGCCGAAAGCAGCTGCGGCGAGAGTTGGTGGCGCTGGGCTTCGAAGAGCGTGGCAAAGACCGCCCCACGGATTCTTCGCCATCCTTGAGCATCAACGCGCCCACCGAGGCCTGCAAAGGAGAGGCACCATGCGCTTAGTCACGCCCACACGTGATCCCTGGCTCGCTGGCGCTCGGGACGAGGCAGCGCACAGATCGGAGAACTTGGTCGTCTCGGCGGGCTTTGATTGGAGTCAGGTCCAGAGCCCCGTGGAGAGTCGTGCGACCTTTCGTGGGCGGTTTTGGGGCTGGGCTCATGTGCTGCCTGTTGCGGTTGTGCTTGTCATTGGCTTGGGCTTGGCGCTCGGGTGGGCCCTCACGCGTAAAGCGCCAAAGGCCCAGCCCTCTTATTTGCTCTTGGAGGTGGCCGAAGAGGCGGGCCCAGAGGTGGGTGAGGCTCCCATCAGGCGCCGGACGGCGCTCAGCCCAGTGGAACCTGCCCATGAACGTGTGGTGCGAGCAGACACGCGTCAGCCGCGTCGGCTGCGTCGGCCGGTCCCGGTGAGTGCTGCTGAACCTGAGGCGCCAAGCGTTCGTCAGGGCAAGGTCCAGCGCCATACGCCATCGGTGATTATCGTCAGGCCTCCTGCTCGTCTGCCGCCGCTCTTTTCGCCCAAGGATTATCGCAACAAGCACTAAGGGTCTCGTTAACGCGCCCAGATGGCGCAAAGAAAGAAAACTGGAGGAGTCATGAGGACAATTCTCTGTCTGATCGTCACAGCTGTGTTCGTGATGGGAGCACCAGCTTTGGCCGCGAATAACGCGAAGAAGAAGCCGAGCTACCAGGTAGCGCCCCAGCACTTGACCTTCGAGCCCGATGTCATCCGCGCCGGCCGCCGGGCGCCCGAAGGCTCGGTGATTCGGGGGGAGCGGTCGGTGCCCCAAACGTCCTTGATCCCGATGCGGAAACACTTTTTGGCGGAGTTGATCAAGTCAGCGGAAAATCTCTAGAGGTTTGTGATCTGGCCTCGCCGGAGCCCAGCTGGCTGGCCTCGCCCACAGGGGCTATGCTCCCGAGAATGACTCGTCGGTCTCGCTTTGTGGCGCTCTTCAGCCTCGCCTTCGGGCTCGCCATTCCCTTCTTTGCTGTGTGGGCTGTGCCCCACGCTGGCACGTGCGTGCTCAAGGGGACGCTAGGTGTCCCGTGCCCCGGCTGTGGGCTCGGACACAGCCTTTTGGCCGTACAAGCTGGCCATTGGCTTGAGGCCTGTCAGGCCTATCCGCCGCTGCTTGCTCTCTTCTTGCTCTACGCTCTGGGCCTGCTGATCTTGATGTGGCGAGGAGCCGGGAGGCCCTCACCGCAGCTGCTCTCTCGCAGCGTTCCATGGGTCGGGAGCGGCACGGCGGCGACAGTCGTCGTGCACTGGGCTATGGTCATGGCCACACGTTGATGGAGATATTCGATGGTTTATCCACAAAATCCGCCCTCTCCCGGACAACCCTATCGCACACCTGGGCAGATGCCGCCGCCTCCAGCGGGCAACGATGGGCGAAGCATTACCTCCATGGTGCTGGGGATCGTCGCCACGGTTTTGTGTTGTCTACCGCTGGTAGGCCCCATCTGTGGCACCATCGCTATCGTGCTCTTTGTGCGTTTCAACGGTGACTATCACCGCTCTGGTCAGCAGCTCAAGGGGCGGGGCATGGCTATCGCCGGCTTGGTCACAGGGATCATTGGTTGTGCCATTGGGGTCTTTTATACGATCTACTGGCTCTTCATTGGCACTGTGCTTGGAGGGCTGGCGGGGGTCTTGGGTTCGGCCGCAGGGCGATAGCACCGCGCATCACGGCAGCGTGAAGAACTCCAAGCCTCCTGGCGTTTCCCCTGCCGCGTCCACCCAGAAGGTGCTGCCGTGGATCTGCCCGTCGATGGTCGCTAAACCGTTGTAGAAGCCGTAGCCACGTGGGCCGCCTAGCAGCACACGGCCCGCGCCATCCTCGGCCGCCACGCTTGGTTCCCAACCCTCGGTGCCACGGCTGACATACAAGAGTTCGGCGCTTGTTTGGTCCTGGTAGACGATATGTATCTTCCCCTGTGCATCCACCGTGAGGGCGCTGTCGGCACCGAGGATGTGTTTCCCCTCCACTCGCCTGCCATCATCCACTAGTTCTTCGTTGATCACCGCGAGGGTCGTCTTGTCGATGAGAGCATAGTGCAGCGTCTCACTTTGGCCGTCCTGATAGGCGAGGTGCACGCCCTCAGTGTCGAGCAGCGCGCTGAGGAACGCACCGGGGTACGGGGGCGTCAGGGGCAGCTTCGACCACTGCCACTGGCCATCGGTGGCGTGGGCGAGGCCTACGCCGCCTTCCACGGCGTCATGGAACGCTACCAGGGTGCTGGCGCCGTCCACCATGATCCTGGGGTAGGTTCCGAACGCGATCACCGAGCCCTCAGCCCCTATGCTCTCCAGAATTTCTAGGCACTGGCCGTCCAGACAGGCTGTGTCATCGGCGCATGCGTCACAGTCTGTGGTTGCTTCTTGGCACGCTGTGCCGTCCTCCAAGATGAAGCAGTGTTTTCCTTCGGCGCAGAGCTCATCGCAGGGCATGTGGCCTTGGGCGATCATCTCGTGCTGCCAGTCGTCACTGCTCGTGGGGGCGGCGCTTTTCGCCCGGGCCAGCCGCAATTCAGAGACGAAGCGGCCGTTGTCGAGTTCAATCCCCGTGACGAGGTAGGCGATGATCGGTTTGCCCTCCAAATAGGTCGCGGCCGTCTGCAGACCCACTCGCTCCTGGGAATTCGTGGTGGGCTGGGCCACCGTGTGTGCCGCCCAGCCTTGGGCATCACGGTGGGCGTACTTCAAAGCCGCGTGGGTGCTGTCATGATAGGAGGCCCATGGTGCGCCATCATCTGTGGTCGCGAGGGAGGTTCCGTGCCCGACGTCATCACCGGGTGATGAGATGCCGCCCCGGTAGCCATCTAGGGCGTGGGTTGGGGCGTCGCCCATGGGGACACCGTCGATGATCTCGTATTTTGACTCGCTACCAAGCTCGCCCTGCGCGCTGACGAGCACGAGGTCGCCAAACCTCTCTTCATAGGCAGCGACGACGACGCTCGACCCCAGGGCGGCGAGGGAGGAAAAGCGCCCAACCACGCCAGGAGTGAGCCCCGCTGGACAGTTGGTGCAGAGTCCGTCGCTGGCGTCAGAAACATCACCGGCGTCCACAGCAACATGGGGCGTGCTGCTGCAAGCCGCGATAAGCCCAACGAAGAGCCCAACGAGGCTGGATGAGAGAAGGCGGCGAGGGGAACGCATTTGGATACTCCAGAGCAATGATTAGAGTCGGCCTCTATTTGCATCTCTGTCTTGGCGCGCCAAGAGCCCAGCTGAGAGTGTCTTCGAGAGCAGCAGGGGGGCAGGGGCCAGACAAAGTGAGAAGCCGAGCAACAAGAAGAGGCTAGCAGGAGTGGGCGGCCAACGCACGGCGCCTATGGCCAAGGGTAGAGCGAGGAGCAAGAGAGGGGTGAGCAAAAAACCTGTGAGCAGGAAGATGCCGCTGGTGTGGTGGGGGAAGCGCAGTACAGCCAACAAGGCCGGTGTGACAGCTCTGAGCCCTCGCTGGGACACCGAGGGCAAGGCCGCCCATGTGACGCAATCGGCAAAAATGAGGAAGAGCAGGGTAGGGGCGACGATCAACGCGGCGAGCAGGGATCGGGCCACGGGGCTGGCTGGATGAAGCATGAGAGCCCCTGCGGTGACCAGCAGCAAGATCGCGACGAGCTTTGCCATGGTGGCCATGGTCCCGAGGATCAGCATCCCCCCCGCCTGGCGGGCATCAGGCCACAGGGATGAGACCTTGCCTGTCTCGACGTGACGTAGAGCAGACGCCACGAGAGGCCAGGCGGCCGACCAGGAGAGCAGGCCCAGGGCCGTCACGCCAGCCAGCGTAGACCAAGAGGGTAGCGCCCCCACGCGCATGCTTGCCAGGAGTGCTTGAATGATGGTGTTCCCGCAACCGAGGGTGACCAAGGTGGCCAGGAAGATTGCGAGGGCTGTCAGCAAGAGACTCGCCGGTCTGCCAACGATCTCTCGCAAGGCGTTAACCACGCTTGAGAACACTAGGACGGCTCACGGGTGTGTTGACCCATGAGACCTTCGTCGCCTACGCCGCGAACCAGAAGAAATGCCGATATCATCTAGCTGACTCCAGCCAGCAGGCAGAGCGCTCGGGCTTTGGCCACCAAGATGTTTGGCTCAAGAGGCTTCTGTAGAAAGGTGTCAACGCCCAGCTCGTGGGCACGCTGCCGTTCCAACTTGCCGTCTCGATGGGTCATGAAGATCACTGGGGTCGTCTGCGTGCGACTATCCGAGCGCAGACGCTCCACGAACTCGAAGCCATCCACCGGCGCCGTGTCGAGTTCACAGAGGATGAGACCAAAATCCTCTGTGAGGGCCAGGCGGGCCGCTGCAGTGGTTGTTCGGGCAACGCGTATGTTGAACCCTTCCGCGGCGAGGTGATGCTCAAGGAGCGTCGTATCTTCGAGGCGTGGGTCCACGAGGAGGGCGCTGATGCGGTTTGCTAAGGGGAGGCCCTCGGTCGACGCCAGCACCTCTGGCAGCACCTTCACGAGGTCTGGGTCCAGCGTTCCTCTGCGGCCAGCCTCCTTCAGACGCTCGATGGCTGCGTTGGCGTTATCACAGCGACCAAAGGGCGCCGATGGGTTTCGCCGTAGATCGCAAAAAGCATCAGCCACCGCGAGCACTCTCGAGCCGAGGGGTATGGACGTGCCCTCCGCATCCCCTGGAATGCCCTCTCCATTGGGTTGCTCATAGAGGTTGTCGAGGATTTCGAGCGTGCCCGCGGGCAGCCCAACGCCACCGTACAAGATGCTTGGCAGCTTGAGCACCTTCTTGGCGATGCTTCGGAGTGAACGAACACTGTGCAAACTGAGGGCCGTGAGATGGTGTTCGGCCGGCTTTCCCAGTTCATGCAATAAGGCGGCGCAGCGGATAGCGCTCTGGTCGGTTGCTCCAAGATGGATGTGTCTTGCGAGCCCTGTCGCGAGGCGTTCTACTTCCATTGAGTGCCCTTGGCGCCAGCCAAGGGGCAGCTCCATGAGCCCCACCAGGACTTTGGTCATCTCGAAGAATTGTTCATCGCCCAACTCAGTCGCCGCAACGCTTGGGCTGGTAGCCTTGGCGGCCCCTGGGGGTATCGTCGCCTTGGAGGGCTCTGGGGGTATCGTCGCCTTGGAGGGCTCTGGGGGCGTTGTGCCCTCGGATGCCGTGGGAGTGGATGCCGTGGGAGTGGATGCCGTGGGAGTGGATGCCGCCACTGGGGGGGCAAGGTCTTCGGCCGAGGTTGATGACTCATCGAGGTCGATTGCACGTTGGTCGTACATATCGATCATCTGTGGGTATCCATGGTCGAGAGATCGCTCAACCTTGGAGAA
>JAFCZD010000606.1 GCA_019314525.1 Deltaproteobacteria bacterium | reverse complement strand
GGCCACTGCCCCTGACAGCTGTTGAACTTGGACGAGGCTGTGAAGGTGCACTGCACCAGCGGGGGGGGCATGCACTGCTCGCATTGCACGTTCGTGCAGTCGGGCAGGCAGCTCGCAGGGGCGTCCGCCTCATCGTTCACAAGACAAGCATCCTGCGCCACCAGCGAGGGCGGGTAGACGTTCGCGCAGGGGCAACACGATCGCATATCTGTAGCGAAGACACAGTCCTCAGGGGCTGTGCACTCGTCGGCGAATTCACAGGCACCATCAATCCTGGCCGCTACTCGCGAGGGTGGCGACGGGGTGATGCAGTCCCCAGGGCCACACGCAGGCGACCACGTGGCGACACACGCCTCATCAAGCGGCAACATGGCCGGCCAGAACACAAGGCATGCATCGTTCTGCACCTCGTCTGCTCCAGCTGGCACGGCGGGCTGACAGCAATCGTCGATGCGCACGGCGACCACGCAGGGCCCCAGAGGCCTCGCGTCGACCGGCGCTATGTCAAGGGTCCCATCAGCCGGTGTCCCATCGACGCTACCGTCCACCGCAGTCGGCTGCCGCTCCTCGCATGCGCCCGTGAGGGCAAGCACTATCAACGCAGAACCTGCTGCCAGCAAACACCGCATGAGCCCCTCCATAGGTTGCGTCAAAACTCTAGCATCTAAGGTGGCGTCAACTGAACGAAGTACACATCTGATGCTCCCACGGGCGTGAGCACACCGCCGCCAAAGTCGAGAGGAGCGGTGAAGCCGCCGGTGAGCACGATGGAGCCATCAGGCGCCAGGGCGAACGCGGGCGCAAGCTCGTCGGCGTCTCCACGTACGAAAGTGGACCAGCGGTAGATGCCATCGCTCGTGAGGCCGAGCAGGAACATATCATGTTCAGAGGTGCTCGTGGTCTGGGCCACGAAGACCCCGCCACCAAAGTTCACCGACTGGCTGAAGCTCCCCGAGATCAGAAGATTGCCGGTGCTGTCCACCAGAACTTGACCACTGCTATCGCTACCAGCTCCACCAAAGTTTTGGGACCAGCGATGCATCCCCGCTGCGGTGAAGCTGGCCACGAAGACATCGCTGCCGCCGCTGCTGGCGACTTGCCCGCCTCCAAAATTCAGCGGCAAATTGAAATAACCGGTCATGGAGACGTTGCCATCGCTATCCACGCCAACATCGCTGCCCGCTTCATGGGCCAAAGTGGCGAAGTATTTCGACCATCGATGCACACCATCCAGGGTGTAGCTGGCCAAGAAGACATCGCGCCCGCCCACACCTGTAACCGGCCCGCCTCCAAGATCTGTGTCACCCATGACGTAGCCCGCCATGGCGACATTGCCCGCAGGATCCACGGCTATGCCGCCCGCTTGTATCCCAGCCCTGCAGTTGAATACCTTCGACCAGCGGTGCGCACTGCTGGGCCCGTAGTTGGCCATGAAGAGGCCAACGGGGTTTGGTGTGAGCAGCCCTCCTCCGTAATTGGCTGGGCTGATGGAGGATGCGGTGATGGTGGTATTTTCGCCACCCACCACCAGCCGAAGGGCCGTTTCAACGCCCACAGACCCGAAGCGCTTGGACCAATAGTGGTCCCCGGCGGAGCCGAGTTTCGCCAAGAAGACGTCAAAGCTCCCCGCGCTGGTCAAGGTGGTCCCACCAAAATTGATGGACCCCTCGAAACTACCAAAGAGGGTGATGGTGCCATCGGTGGAGACGTTTCCGGCAGAGAGAAACTCCGCGCTCACGTCACCGAAGGATTTTGACCAACGATGCACGCCGGCCGAACTGAAGCTGACCGCGAAGAGATCGCGCCCGCCAGCGCTGGTCAAGAGGCCGCCGCCAAAATCGATGCTGCCCGTGAATTGGCCAAGGAGGTAGAGGTTGCCGTCACCATCGGCGCCCGCCGCCATGCCCCTGGCGTCTCCGAGTGGTGCGCCAAAACCCTGGGATGAACGATGCTCGGGGCCAACGCAGCCCGAAGTGACCCCGCAGGTGCTGCCACATCCGTCCTCCGCGCCGCAGGCGATACGGGGGGGGGGCAAGTGGGGATGCATGACACATCCACACCCACACCACCGTCGAAGTTCAGGTCGCGAGGCACTTGGTTGCCCAATGCGCCATCTTCGAGATCACCTGCATCGGAAGGGAAGCCATCCAAGCGCGAGTCGCCTTGCGCCCCGCTGCCATCTGCAGCCGAACTCGACCCAAAACCAAAGCGCGTACAACCCACAGCGGAAGAGAGCACGAGGACAAGAAGGAGCCCAAGAACTCGAACCCTCCGGGCGCCTCCACGAGTTACATCCAGCAGGGCGATGGTCCTCTCTCCATGCTTGGGATCTGAACAATGCGATGCTGTGCATTATGACAGATCGTCAGCCCACCGCACATGGCAAGTCCACCGACCCGCCTCAACCTCCTTGCTACGCCCTTAGATAGTGCCGAAGGCTACCCCTCGAAGTGCGAGGTCATGCCATCTTGGCGCGCGAGGAGACCAATGAGGTCTTCAACGCGTGAGCTATAGCCCCACTCGTTGTCGTACCAACTCACCACCTTCACCAAGGTCTTGCCCATCACCTGGGTCAAGAGCGAGTCGAAGATGCTCGAGTGGGAATTCCCCACGATATCGCTCGAAACGATCGGGTCTGTCTGATACTCCAGGATGCCCCTGAGCTTGCCCCGGGCCGCCTCTCGCATGGCCGCGTTGACGATGTCGACGTTGACCTCTTTTTCGAGCTCCAACACCATATCCACCACGCTTCCATCGGGCACAGGGACACGCATGGCGATGCCGTCGAGCTTGCCCTCGAGAGCGGGGATCACCCTGCCAATGGCCCGGGCGGCGCCGGTAGAGGTGGGGATGATATTCATCGCCGCGTGACGCGAGCGACGCGGATCCTTCTGGTGCGGCGCGTCCACCAGCCGTTGGTCTGCCGTATATGCGTGCACTGTGGTCAGCAAACCGCGCTTGATGCCAAAGGCCTCGTGCAGCACTTTGGCCACGGGCGCCGCGCAGTTGGTCGTGCAGCTGGCGTTGCTGATCAGCTTCGCGTCGCGCGTAACCACCTCGTCGTTGACCCCCAGCACCACCGTGCTCTCCAGGTCATCCTTGGTGGGCACGGTAACGATCACGCGTTTGGCGCCTGCGCCAAGGTGATAGGAGAGTTCGTCGATCTTGCGAAACTTGCCTGTGCTCTCGATGACGTAATCAACGCCCATCTCCTTCCAGGGAAGCTTGGTGGGATCACGCTCGCTGAGCACCTCGAAGGGATCACCATCGATGGTCATCGTGTCGCCCTCGAGCTTCACCTCCCCCTTGTAGGGGCCATGCACGCTGTCATAACGAAACGCGTATGCCAGATACTCAGGGCTGCTCAAATCGTTGATGGCCACCACATCGAAGTGTTTGCGCTGTTTGGCGATGCGCATCACCATGCGGCCGATCCGCCCAAAACCATTGATCGCGATTTTTGGAACTGCCATTGCTTTCCTCCCCGCGCGTAAACGCGCCCGTGGGCGAAGCGACGAGCCCGCCC
>JAFCZD010000151.1 GCA_019314525.1 Deltaproteobacteria bacterium | reverse complement strand
AGGTGGCCATCTCGGCGACGCGGCGGGGAGAGCGCAGGCCGTGGTGGTCTCAAATTCTCCAGGGGCTAGCGCTGGCGGTCGGCGTTGTCGCTGGCGCCACGTTGCTATGAGGGCATAAGGCACCCTCAGTGTGCAGGGTCGCCTTGGTATTCGTAATAGGAGCGCAAGCTGCCATGCACCACCGTCATCAGCTCTTTGATGGGACGGTTTTCGAGCAGCGGCATGTTCTCTCTCCGCAAGGCCCGCACATCGTTCAAGGCGTGGGCCCAGGCGCTGCGCTCGAAGCCTACAAGGAGGCGGTGCTCACGCTCGGTGAGCGGCGCTGCGTCTGCGACCTTGTTGTAGATGCTGCGCAGGGCGTCCTTGCCGGGTTGCCCGAGCTTCTTCCAGTCGTTCGCGTGGCCTTGCTCGTGGAGGTAGGCGAAGAGCGCATAACGAGAGATGGGGCCATGCCAGTGAATCTGGTCGAAGGCTGTGGGGCGACTGCGTACGCCTGAGAGCTGAGCATAGCCTCGCTCACCAGGGCTTTGGACGATGTCGTTGTTTTTGTAGAAGAAGCCCGTGGTGTTGTCGATGAAGACCCCGAGCCCTCCGTCCTTGAAGAGGGGATGGTTCTTGTTCCGTCGCGCCATCGCCATCTTCTTTAGCTTTCGCACGTTGGGGAAGGGGCCGACGCCAGGATAGAAGGCGACGTCGCCCTGGAGGGAGACCTGCTCCGAAAGGGGGATATCAAAGTGGTAGGTGCCCTTTTTGGGGGAGAAGCGCCACGTGTTGTCGCCGTCGAGACCGCGAAAGAGACCCTCTCGCTTTTGCAGGTTTTCCCCGAAGTCCACGGGCGTGTGCTTGGCTTTGGCGACGCGGCGGGAATCTCGCGAGAAACTCTTCTTGGCGCGCACGAAGCGCTGGGCTGTCTTCAGCGGGAGCGGCTGACCCTTGCGGGCCCATGCCGCGTTCGCTAGGAGCAACAATGCCAAGCTGAAGCCCACGGTGGTTCGCATGGTGCGTCCCGCTGCAAGGCATAGGCCAGGTCATGGATCTGAAAATAAGAGCGATTCTTGGCCTATAGCCTCCGCGAGCAGGGCGAAGGCTGTTGAATATTCGATGAACGCATCGTCGATCTGTTGCGTTTATGGAGGCCTCTCCCGGAGCATCCCCGCGGCGCTCCAGCGACCAGCCTCACGAAGATAGCTTCTGATTGTGGCAACACGGTGGTATAGGCGTAGCCACGACGTCCTCTGCCTTGCTGCCCTGCTTGTTTCCAGACGGGCTGTCTCAACCGCAAAGTTACGCCAGCAAGACGGGCCGCAACTATGGCTCGCATGAGGAGGACCATGCTCCAATTAGGTGTCATTGGAACGGCAAATATGGCTGATGAGAAGCGCGTTCCCATCCATCCGGATCATTTGCGGAGGCTTCCGCAGGACCTCCGCCGACGACTGATCTTCGAGGAGGGCTATGGCACACGCTTTGGCCTGAGCGATACGGAGATCGCCTCAGAGACTGGCGGCGTGGCACCACGGGACGAGCTCTTGGCGGAGCTTGGCACAGTGATCTTGCCCAAGCCCGTGCTCTCGGACCTAGAGACGCTGCGCGAGGGCGGCATCCTGTGGGGCTGGCCACATGTCGTGCAGCAGCAGGCGATTACCCAGGCGGCCATCGACCGCAAGCACACGCTCATTGCCTTCGAGGAGATGTTCGTCTGGGCACCGGATGGGCACAAGGGTCGGCATACCTTCTACAAGAACAACGAGCTTGCGGGCTACTGCGGGGTGTTGCATGCGCTGCAGCTCCGAGGCATTGACGGGCACTACGGCAGGCAGCGCAAGGTGATCATCATCAGCTTTGGTGCTGTTAGCCGGGGGGCCATCTACGCGCTGAAAGCGCGCGGCTTCAGAGACATCACCATCTGCGTGCAGCGCCCCGACCACGCCATTCGCGAGGAAGTCCTCGGCTGTCACTACGTGCGCATTCGGCGCGGAGATGAGGGCGAGGCCGGGTTGCTCGTGGTGGAGCATGATGGGGTCGAGCGGCCCTTCATCGAGCTGATCGGGGAAGCAGATATCATCGTGAACGGGATCTTTCAGGATCCGGACCATCCGCTCATGTTTGTCACCGCGGACGAGACCTCGCGTTTCAAGAGGGATTGCCTGATCGTTGACGTGAGCTGCGACGAAGGCATGGGCTTTCCCTTTGCCCGCCCCACCAGCTTCCAAGAGCCGATGCTCCGCTTTGGCTCGGTCGACTACTACGCCGTAGATCACACCCCCAGCTACCTCTGGGAAAGCGCTTCGCGGTCGGTCTCGGCCGCCCTGGTGGTCCATTTGCCGACGGTGCTCGGAGGCCACGCCAGCTGGCAGCTCAACGAGACGGTCCGACGGGCCGTGGTCATCGAGGCCGGCGTGGTGAAGAAGCCCGAAGTCCTATCCTTTCAGAAGCGCGAGGCCGAGTATCCGCACAAGTTGCTGCCATAGGCACCGTCACCAGAGACTTGACCGCAGAAGCGGGGGCGGAAGTGGTGTCTCCTCCATCACCGCGCTCACAGATGTTCGAGACACCGTTCACCCCGGAAGTTGGCAGCTTTTCCTGCCAAGTATCGTCTCGAGGCACCGTTCACCCCGGAAGTTGGCAGCTTTTCCTGCCAAGTATCGTCTTGAGACACCGTTCACCCCGGAAGTTGGCAGCTTTTCCTGCCAAGTATCGTCTTGAGACATCCGTGCTAGCGGGAGCATGGTCGAGGCAGGATCGCAGTGGGGTCAGGATCGCTGTGAACTTAGTAGTGTGGCGGAGGCCCTTCGTCCTTCGCGTCCATGAGCTGCAAGGGTTCAACCACTGAGAGCTTGGCGCCCATATCTTTCATCTCTTTCGACAAGCGATCGATGATAAGCCAATGATCGTCCAGGGAAGCTCTAAGCTCTTGGATCAAGGCCTCCTGAAACGCTGCCTTCGTTTCCAGGTCAATCAGTCGTTCTTCCATCTTCTTACTCCCGCGAGAGGTACAAGGATGTCTAATTTGCGCAGCAGAACGTAGGTTGGTGGATGGACGGAGTCCACTACCCCCTCGTGATCCCGAACACGTGGCTGCCTCTAGTGCTAACATCGCGTCAGTCGAATAGTCCGACGAGGTGGCGATGGCAATGGCGAACTCCTCCGAAAGAACGATCGTTTTCGCGTCGTTTTTGTCGACTGACGCTCCTGCTTCCGCCTCTGCCTCCGGAGCCGTAGGCATCCCGCGTCCAGCAGGCTGGCCCACCGAGCATGCTCGTCCATCTCTGTTGCGTTTATAGAGGCCTCAGGGTAGAGAGGGACATGCCCCTTGCGGCTCCCTTACAGGTGACAGTAGAGATTGCGTTGGCGTCAGGAAGCGCCAAGGGCGAGCGCCGCTTTCGCCTCAGCCATGAGCTAGAACTCCCGCCCCGCTTGCTCTTCTCCGGGGCCTTGCCCCTCGATGGGCGAGGTGAGGGCGAGGTGCTCTTCATGCTGCCAGACGGGCAGCAGATCAGCGCTCGTGCGACCCTCGCCTTCGACCCCGCACACCCAGAGGCAGGCAGCAGCGCTCTGTTGGAAGGGCTCGATGAGGCGCAGGCGGAGTGCTTGCAGCGTTACGTGAAAGAAAGGATCAAGCAGTGAGCGAGGACAAAGCCAGACACCTGGCGCGGCTCGAAGAACTCAACGCCAAGGCTCTCGCTGGTGGAGGCGCTGCCCGCATTGAAAAACAGCATAAGGCGGGCAAGCTAACAGCGCGTGAGCGCATCGAACGGCTGATGGATCCTGGAACCTTTGTCGAGCTCGACCGCTTCGTCGCGCATCGCTGCAACGACTTTGGCATGCAAGACAACCGGCCCCTCGGCGATGGGGTGGTGATCGGCTATGGCGAGGTGCGCCACCGGCTGACCTATGTCTTTGCGCAAGATTTTACGATCTTTGGTGGCAGCCTCGGTTTGGCCCATGCCTCCAAGGTTTGCAAGATCATGGATCTCGCCGGCAAGGTCGGGGCGCCGGTGATCGGCTTGAACGACTCGGGCGGCGCGCGGATCCAGGAGGGCGTGGAGTCTCTTGGCGGCTACGCGGAGATCTTCTTGCGCAACAGCATCTACTCAGGGGTCGTGCCGCAGATCTCGGCGATCATGGGCCCCTGCGCGGGTGGCGCTGTGTATTCCCCTGCTCTCACCGATTTCATCATGATGGTGGATGAGACGAGCTATATGTTCATCACCGGTCCCGATGTCATCAAGACCGTCACCCACGAAGAGGTCACCAAGCAGCAGCTCGGTGGCGCCATGACTCATAACAAAGAGTCAGGCGTCGCCCACTTCGCCTTCGCCGACGAGGAGAGCTGCATTCTGTCCATCCGTGAGCTGCTCAGCTTTTTGCCGCAGAACAACATGGAACAGCCGCCCATGGTGCCCACCGATGATCCGGTGGATCGCGCTGATGCTGAGCTGGACGAGCTCATCCCCGTGGAGGCCACCAAGCCCTACGACATCAAGGACGTGATCACCCGGGTGGTGGACGACGGCTATTTCTTCGAGGTCCAGCCTCATTACGCCGGGAATATCGTGATTGGCTTCGCACGCCTGGGCGGGCAGCCGGTGGGTGTGGTCGCCAACCAGCCGATGGTCTTGGCCGGTTGCCTCGACATCTCTGCTTCGGTGAAGGCGGCGCGTTTTGTGCGCTTCTGTGATGCGTTCAATATTCCGCTCGTAACCTTCGTGGATGTTCCTGGGTTCCTTCCAGGTACGGACCAAGAATATGGGGGAATCATCAAGCACGGCGCCAAGCTGCTCTACGCCTATTGCGAAGCCACGGTGCCCAAGGTGACGGTGATCACCCGTAAGGCCTACGGTGGGGCCTATGACGTGATGTCGTCCAAGCATATCCGGGGTGATATCAACTACGCCTACCCTGGGGCAGAGGTCGCGGTGATGGGCTCCGAGGGGGCAGTGAATATCGTTTATCGGCAACAGCTGGCCAAGGCCGCCGATCCCGTCGCGGAGCGCGCCGCCTATGTTGAGCAATACCGTGAGACCTTCGCCAACCCCTACCGTGCGGCAGAGCTCGGTTATCTCGATGAGGTGATCGTGCCACGCCAGACTCGGCAACGGCTGATCCAGGCCTTGAAGATGTTGCGCAACAAGCGGCAGGAAAACCCAGCCCGCAAGCACGACAACCTGCCACTTTAGCGAGGGACCTCGATGCGTTTTTTTCTGCTCATGATCGCCGCAATTCCATTTTTGGGCTGCGCCTCGGCACCTCAGGCACGGCAAACGCGGTTGCTTTCGCTCCCTCTTGGCAGCCCGCGGGCGGCCTGTCAGGGTGGCGAAAAGAGCGTCAAGCTGGACCAGGCAACTCAGGTTGAGCGGCGCTTGGGCGTGGGCGGCGAGGGCTGTGTATTGGACCTCCAATGGGAGGGCACGCTCCTCGATCCGACGCAGCTTGGTGTGCAGCTTCCGCCCGATGGCTCGCGCTCCGTCGCGCGCGTCAGCCTGCGTTTTGGCAAGCTGGTGTTGGCCGATGAAGTGGGTCAGGCCTTGGATGTGGTGCTGCCCGAGTTGACGTTTCGTCTGGTCTTGGGTGAGACCGAGCTGCTCTCTTTGTCTGGCAAGGAGACGCGCGGGCCTTGGGGGCGCTCGGAGGAGGTGGTGCTCTCTGCAGTCGCCCGTGAAAAAGTGGCCAGTCATTTGCGGAAGCACTTGCCTCTAAAAGGTAAGGCGCGTGTGCGGGTGGTGCTCGATGAGGTCTCCCGCCGAGCGTTACAACAAGCTGCACGAGGGCCGCTTTTGGAGCTGCGTTATGAGGTTCAGGTGGTGTTGCAACCAGCCTCAAGATCACAGCCAGCGGCATCTCAGCCAGCAGCGTCCCAGCCAGCAGCGTCCCAGCCAGTCTCAGCGTCCCAGCCAGTCTCCAGATAGACGGGGCCCGCTCCCACAAACAAACCAGGCGCGGACCCCTCTTTGTTCATCCCTTCCGCGGCAAGACGGGACGGCGTTGCAGGGTGGTGGGGCCGCTGACGCGTAGCACGCTCTTGAGCCGTCGGAAGGTGCGACGACCGATGCCACGCACGCGGATGATCTCATAGGCTTTCTTGAATTTTCGTTTTGTCCGATAGGCGATGACGCGCTGGGCTTTGGCTTTGCCAATGCCGGGGAGCAGCTCCAATTGGCCGGCTGCGGCGGTGTTGATGTTGATCACGCCTGTCTTTTGGGGCGCAGGCGTCGACTTGGGTGCAGCGTAGGCCGTATGAGCCATGAGGAGCGCGCCAAAGAGGGTGGTGAGCAGGATGTGGTGACGATTCATGATGTTTCTCCTTCGGTGAAAAATGGGGTGGCGCCGGCTGCCGTGGGGAGTCAAAGCAAGGGAGATGCCAGCGAGAAGAACGCCGCAAGATATTGAAAGCAAAGGAGAGTCACGCAGGGCGCTTTCCTCGCCGCCCGGACGGGCGGTCCGGGATTCGCCCTTACGCACACCAGAGCCCTGCCCTTGTAGAGGTCGGGGGATCGTGCGAAGGATCCTCCATGAGTCGCAAACTAGTCGTGGTGAGCCTCATGTTCGGGGTGGGCGTGCTTCTCTTCTTCTGGCCGAGGCATCCCAGCAAGCACAGCAGCTCGGCGCATGATTCCTCGGTGCATGATTCGTTGTCGTCTGTGCCGGAAGCGGGAAGTGCTGCCTTGCCCAACCAGCAGAGCGCGCGTGGTCAACAGCGCTCTTCACTCTCTGCGGGGAAGGGTGGGATCCAGGGGCTCGTGCGGCGCCAGGCTGACAAACATGGGGTCGGTGGCGTTGAGTTGACATGCCTCGATGCCACGCGCCAGCCGCCCGAGGAGCGAGTTCGGGTGAAGAGCATTGCTTCAGGGCGGTTTGCTTTGGATCTCGCCGCGGGTCGCTACCAGCTCAAGGTGAACGCGAAGGGCTATGATTGGCTGGATGCGCGTCGGCCTACCCCAGGGCATGCCCATCGGATGCTGCAGGTGATGCCAGAGGCACGCACCAAAGCGCTGGTGATCAAAGTGCGGCGCAAGAGCGTGCTGCGCGGGCGTGTGCTCAACGCCGCAGGAGAAGGTCTCGCCAACGTGCGCGTGGGGCTCGCTGGAGTGCGCCGGGGAGGTGTTTGGTTGAAGCGCCTGCCTGAGCCTGAGGCCGTGAAGACCGCCGCCAACGGGAGCTTCGCCTTGCGTGTTCCCTCCGGCATGCTTCGCCTGGCCATGCTTCCTCTGGCCATGGCTGCGGGCAAGCGTTGGACACTCTCGCCCACGTTGCTCATTCCAGCTGAGCGTGAAGTCTCGGGGTTGCAGCTCACGCCTCGAGCCGACGCCTCGCTCTCAGGCCGGGTGGTAGGACCGGGCGGCGCGCGGCTCCGCGATGCTTCAGTGCTCCTCCACAACATCTTGGGGCAGCGTGAAATCCGCTGCGATGGCGGCGGTCGTTTCAAGCTGGGCAAGCTCAACCCTGGCGAGCTCCTGTTGAGCCCCCGCGCCAAGGGCATGGCGCCGAAATCCATCTCCCGTGTTCACTTGCGCAGCGGTCGTGAAGCGCGCGTTGTGCTCAAGGTGCAGCCCACGCAGCGCCAGCGCGGCCGCGTTGTGGGCGTCGATGGGAAGGGTGTGGGTGGGGCGCGTGTTCAGGTGCGCCTTCTGACCCCTGCTGGAATCATGCGGCCCTTGATCGCGCCAACGCCCCTTCACAGCGCGGCCGATGGCCGCTTCTCTCTTCAACTGGACGCGCGTCCGCGCTCGATCATGGCCGAGGGTCCAGGCCCGTTGCGGGGCTATCTCAAGGGCATCGTGCCTCAGGCAGGAGAGCTGAAGGTAGCTCTGCGTCCTTTGGGAGAGATCGCCGGACGCATTCGCTCCACGGGTGGAAAGCCCATTGGTTTTGTGCGTCTCACCGTCGAGGAGGGCGGGCGTCGCGAGCAGCTGTGGTTGATCACCGGTAAGGGCGGGCGCTTTCGTCTGCCAGGCTTGATGCCAGGGTCTGTGCGGGTGGATGTGGAGGCTGAGTCTTACGCAGGATCGCGCGCTGTGGTTGCTTTGCGTTCGGGGGTGACCACGGCTCTCGATTTTCATCTCCAGGCCGCAGGCAGCATCATCGGGCAGATCCGCAACACGGCGGGCTCTGCGTTGGCAGACGCTCAGGTGCTGGTGGAGGGGCATGCAGCCGAGGCGAATACTGACGTTGACGGGCGCTTCGAGCTGCAAGGGCTGGCCCCTGGAGTTCATGTTTTGCAGGTCTCTTCGCAGGGGCATCGCGCCCTGCGCGTGGAGAAGATCCAGGTCAACGCCGGCGCCAAAAAAACGTTATCGGTCATCACGTTGCGCTCGATTTCGTCGTGCAGCGGCCGTCCAAGGTGCGAGGGCTTGCCACAAAAACGCGATTGATGTTTTGCGCGCAAGGGCGCGCAGGGGTAAATAGCTTCACGTGCGAGGAGATAAATCCGCGCGGCTGGCGTGCTGAGGAGGCAATGATGGCAAAAAAAATGGTGCTCGCTTATAGCGGCGGGCTTGATACGTCCGTAATTCTCAAATTGATGCAACAGCAGGGCTACGAGGTTGTGGCCTATATCGCCGACGTAGGACAGAAGGAAGACTACGATCTCCTCGTTGATCGTGCCAAGAAGACCGGCGCCACCAAGGCGATCGTGGCGGATCTGAGGCGTGAGTTCGTCACGGATTTCATCTTCCCGGCCATCGCCGCGAACGCCGTCTACGAGAGCCGTTATCTGCTTGGCACGGCCCTGGCGCGCCCGCTCATCGCGCGGCGCCATGTGGAGGTAGCCCTTGAAGAGGGGGCTGAGTATATCGGTCACGGCGCCACAGGTAAGGGAAACGACCAGGTGCGCTTCGAGTTCGCCTTCGCGGCCCTGGCGCCGCAGTTGAAGGTCATCGCACCCTGGAAGGACCGCGAATTTCTCAACCGCTTCAAGGGCCGGAGCGACCTGCTGCGTTTCGTCGAAGAACATCAAATCCCAGTGGAGGCCACTGCGAAGAAGCCCTACAGCGTCGACGAAAACCTGATGCACACCAGCCACGAAGCGGGCGTGCTCGAAGACCCCAACTGGACCCCCGACGAGGACATCTTCCAGTCGTCCATCTCACCGATGACGGCACCCGATCAATTCGAACAGATCGAGATCGACTTCAAGGACTCCATCCCCACTGAGGTGCGCAACGTCGACGACGGCACCAAACATAACGATCCTCTCGAGCTCTTCATCTATCTCAACGCGCTGGGTGAAAAGCACGGCATCGGTCGCATCGACATCGTGGAGAACCGCTACGTCGGCATCAAATCGCGCGGCATCTACGAGACGCCAGGTGGCACGATTTTGCACCACGCCCTGCGTGACCTCGAGGGCATCGCCATGGACCGTGAGGTTCAACACCTGCGTGATATGCTGGCGCCCAAATACGCAGCGCTCGTTTACAACGGATTCTGGTACAGCCCCGAGGGCGATTTTCTGCGAGCCGCTTTCAGCAAAGCCCAGGAGATCATCGACGGCACGGTGCGTTTACGGCTCTACAAGGGCAACGTGATCATCGCCGGCCGCACGTCACCCAGCTCGCTCTATGATCGCGATCTCGCCTCCATGGACATCGAGGGAGGCTATGATCAAGCTGACGCCGAAGGTTTCATCAAGATCAGCTCGCTGCGCTTGCGTGCCCACAAGGTGATCTTGCGCGACCCGAGCACGCGATGAGTCGGCTTTGGGATAGAGGCACGGCCTTCGACGCGGTGGTGGAGCGCTTCACCGTGGGGCGCGACCCGGAGCTCGATGTCGCGCTGCTCCCCTACGATGCCCTGGCCAGCTTCGCCCACGCGACCATGCTGGCGCGCATCGGCGTGCTCGAAGAAGAGGCCCTTGGCGCTCTACGTAGTGAACTGTGCGCTGTCGTTGAGGAGGCCCGGGCAGGGACTTTCGTGATCCACCTCTCCGACGAAGACGGGCACACGGCCCTCGAAAATCGCCTCACTGAGCGCTTGGGTGATGTGGGGCGCCGCATCCATACCGGGCGCAGCCGCAACGATCAGGTGATCGCCTCCACAAGGCTCTTTGCCCGTGAGGTGCTGCTCGAAGGCGAGGAGAAGTTGCTTGATTTGTCCGAGGTGCTGCTCGCGCTTGCGGACGAACATCGTGAGACCACCGTGGCTGGCTATACGCATACACGCCAAGCCATGCCTTCGACCCTGGGCCAGCTCTTCGGGGCCCACGCTGAGGGGCTGCTTGACGCGTTGCCCTGGGTTGAGCGCGCCTTCGAGCACGTCAACCGCAGCCCCCTGGGCAGCGCCTCTGGTTATGGGGTGGCCTTGCCCCTCGACCGCGAGCTTGTGGCGGAGCTTCTGCGCTTCGATGGCGTGCAGCGCAACACCATCGCCGTGCAAAACGACCGCGGCAAGAGTGAGATGCTTGCTCTTGGCGTGCTCGTCACGCCCGCCCTCGACCTCGGTCGCTTGGCGACGGATCTGATCTTCTTTTCCTCGGATGAACTGAAGATGATCAAGCTCTCCGACGATGTGACCACCGGATCGAGCATCATGCCGCAGAAGCGCAACCCGGACGTGCTGGAGCTCGTACGTGGCACGGCGGCGCGGCTGCGAGCTCGCCACGCTGAAATCTCCGGCATCTATGGTTCACTTCCTTCGGGGTACCAGCGCGATCTGCAGCTGACGAAAGAACCCTTCATGGAGGGCGTGCATCAGGCGCTCGATCTTTTCTCGGCGATGAAGGTGGCCCT
>JAFCZD010000605.1 GCA_019314525.1 Deltaproteobacteria bacterium | reverse complement strand
ACACCGCAACGAAGGGAAAGTGTTGACCTCTCAGTCCCTTGTGGATTCAAATGCTAACTGTCTTGACAGCATTGTTGGGTATGAGGAGGTCGGATGTCGTTACATCGTCTGGTTCTATTTAGCGTGGGGGTCTTTCTCTTTGCGGCTTGTGGCCACGAGCAGGAGGGGCTGACACCAGCGCCAAGCGCAGACAAAGCCAACATCGATCCAAACGCCGTCTGTTCGGCACAGGCAGCCCGGGTGGTGACCCTCTTTGGCGAGGGGCTCTCACCTCTGCCAACAAAAGTGCTCGAAGACTCCCCTGAGCTGATCTTGCCGACCATCGAGCTGAGCCAGGTGGAATCTATCAATGGGCAGGTCTCCACGGCGGATCCGCTCATTCTTCCCGATGATCCGCAGAACGCGGGCGAGAGCAGGGTACGCTGGATCGATCAAGGCGAGCTGCGCTTCACCCTTGACGACGCCCTTGGTCTCTCGCCTGGGCTCTACAGCATTCGCGTCACCAACGGAAATGAGAACACGGCGCTCTGGGAAAAGGCGCTGCTGATCGTTCCGCCGCCCCAGATTGACTCGCTCTCTCCTGAGGCTATCTGCGAGGCCAAGGACTCCAAGGTCACCTTGGTGGGAGACTTCTTTGTGCGCAAGGGCGAGAGCACCCCCCACGTCACCATTCATGGTGAGCATGGCGAGCCCCTCGAATTCACCACCACACGTATGGATGATTGCCAGACGTTGCCGGGGGATGGTGGCTACGAGTCGTGCAAGCAGCTGGTGATCACCGTCGCTCAGGGCGCGCTGGTGCCTGGTATCTACACTGTGGTGTTGCAGAACCCCGAGCCTGTAGGCTGCCAGAGCGAGACGACGATTTCTCTTGAGGTGGTGGCGCTGCCCACCATCGTTGCCGTGGAGCCGACGAAGGTCTGCGCGGGCGGCGGAACCGTGAGCATCACGGGCACGGGCTTTCACCCTGCGGCTACCGTGAGCCTCGGCGCCGAGGCGGCGAGCAGCGTCACGGTGGAGAGCACGACGAAGATCTCAGCCACCTTCGCCAGCGGTATCCCCGTGGACCAAGGCGCCATGGATCTCACGGTGTCGAACCCTGGCGGTTGCGACGTCACCAAAGAGCATGCGGTCACGGTGGTGGAGGGCCCGCAGCTCTTCTTTGTCGATCCTCCCGTGGTCTACAACGGCATCTCGACGCAGGTGACGCTCTTTGGCTCGGGGATCTCCGCGGTGCAATCGGTGGGCATGCGTCCAGCAGGAAGCAGCGAACCGTTGACCGTGCTGGTGCATACCTTTGATGCGCTCAAGGCAAGCCGGGTGCAGGTGGTGATCCCCAAGGGCACGTCTCCGGGCAGCTATGACATCGTGCTCGAAGACAGCACCGTGCCCGATTGCGTGGCGATCCTCGCTGGCGGTTTGACGGTAGTCGAAGAGGTAACGCTGCAGCTCGACGCTCTCGACCCACCCTTTGGTCATACCGCAGCGGACACCTCCGTCACAGCCTTTGCAGATGCCACGACAGCGGGGGGCTTTCAGGCCCTGCCACGGCTCTACCTCAACCCCACGGCTGGCGTGGGGAACGCTGCGCCGCTCTTGGCCATCACCTTCGTCGATAGCTCGCGCGCCACAGCCATCGTGCCTGGGGGCCTCGCCGTGGGCAGCTATGATTTGATCGCCGTCAACCCCGATGGGGGCGTGGGTCTTCTCTCTGCGGCCTTTGATGTGACGGCTCTCGCGCCACCTGTGGTGGATGGGATCACCCCTGGTTCGATCCCCAACCGTGTGGGGGAATTGGTGTTGGTGAGCGGCTCGGGTTTTCGTAACCCAGTGGTGACGCTGCGCTGTCTCGATGCCGGAACGGGTGCGGTCTTGCCCGATCTGACGGCGACCGTGTCGGCGTCGAGCGCTGATGAACTGACTCTCGAGATCGACGCTTCAACCCTTGGCGCGGTGGTGTGCATTGTTCGCGTCGAGAACAGTGATGGCACTTACGGCGACTACTCCGCGCTTGTGGTAACCAACCCTGCGCAGAAGCTCTCTGCCTTCACGGACGGACCAGCGATGATCGTGGCTCGCCGGGGCCTGGGTGGTGCGGCCAACGCAGCGACACGCGCCGCGCGGTTCATTTATGCCATCGGCGGCGATGACGGCACGGCCACGGGGCTTCATGACAGCGTCGAGGTCGCCCCGGTGGATATCTTTGGTCGGCCAGGCGCGTTCTTTCTTCAGCAGCAACGGCTCACCATCCCGCGCACGCGAGGGGGCACGGCGGTGCTCGGGCGCTGCATCTATGTTGCAGGCGGGAGGAGCGCAGCAGGGCCTGTCGCCACAGTGGAGCGGGCCTGCGTGCTCGACCCTCTGGAGCGGCCGGAGATTGTCGATCTTACCTTGAGGAAGGTAGACCAAGGTGGCTTGGGTGCTGGGGTCTGGTATTACCGCGTCTCGGCGCTGCTACCCGCGAGTCACGCCAAAAACCCCGGCGGCGAGACTCTGCCCTCAGAGCCTTTCCCGCTGCTCTTGCCAGACCTCGGCGACCAAGTGCTGGAGGTGACCCTGAGCTGGAGCAGCATCGCTGGGGCCACGGGCTATCGTGTGTATCGTAGCCCAAGCGCGGATGCCGCCGCCGACGGGCTCGAGTTCGTGGTTGAGGTGGCTGCAAGCGAGGCGAGCTACGTGGACGCTGGAACCACCACGGAGAGTGGTCAGGAGGCCTTACGTCTCGGCGCTACCGGCGTCTGGCATGTCGTGGGTACCATGGGCGCGCCGCGTGAGGCGCCAGGGGTAGCCATCGCCCCTGATCCTGTCACGGCGGGGCAGCATTACCTCTACATCATGGGCGGGAAGACCGATGACACGACGGCTCTGGCCACCCACGACCGCATGCCGATCATGGTGGAGGCAGACGGGTCGCAGACCGTGGGTGCTCTTGCTCCAGGCAGCGCCACATTGGCCGTCGCTCGCCAGCAACTCAGCGTCTTTTCTGTGGGCAACGCCGAGGCCTCTTTCGTCGCCTTGCCGAGGCATTTCATTTACGCCGGTTCAGGCTTGGCAGGTGATGACAGCACCAGGGTCAGCGACGTGGACGCCTTCGAAGTGCAAGCAGGGGGTGGGCTCTCTGCTGCGGTGGGCGTCGACGCCATGAGCCCAGCGCGGGCTGGCTATGGCTACGCGGCCGCCAATAACTTCATCTTCGCTTTTGGGGGCCAACAAGGGGCCCCAAGCACGACAGTGACCGCTGGGCAGATCTGTGAGACTGGAGGCGGCGGCCAGTGCGTCACGGGGCCCCCGCTGCTCGAAAACTGGAATAGCGCGACCTCGTTGAACGTGCCGCGCTACCTCATGGGCTCCGCGCTTCAGAGCGGCTTCATCTACATCCTCGGCGGTCAGACCGTCGCCGAGGCGGCCAGCACTTCAACCGAATATGTGATCTGGTAGGACGGAGGAATAGATAATGACGACTTTGATTCGCTCTCTGCCTTTCCTCGCGTTCTTTGCTAGTGGGGCTCTCGCTGCACCTGTCTGGGCCCAAGGGGC
>JAFCZD010000150.1 GCA_019314525.1 Deltaproteobacteria bacterium | reverse complement strand
CCTCCTTTGGCCGTGCCCACGGCCAACCAGCAGCAAAACACACAAGACCCACCCAAGGTGGATGTGGTCTTCGTGCTCGACACCACGGGCAGCATGGGCGGCCTGATCGAAGGCGCCAAGCGCAAGATCTGGTCCATCGCCAACCAGATCCTAGCCGGTCAGCCCCGACCCCATGTGCGCATTGGCCTCATCGGTTACCGCGACAAGGGTGACGCGTACCTCACGCGGCGCTTCGACCTCACAGAGAACGTCGACGAGATCTACCTCCACCTGCGACGCTTCGAAGCGGCCGGCGGCGGGGACCACCCTGAGCACGTCAACCTCGCGCTCTATGAGGCCATCAATGGTATGCGCTGGCGCCAAGGCAACAAGGTCTTGCGCCAGATCTACCTCGTGGGCGACGCCCCACCCCATGAAGGTCGCGACGGCCTCTACTCGGAGAAGCTGGCCAAAGACGCCCAGCGCCAAGACATCGTGATCAACGCTGTGCGCTGTGGCGCCAACGGCCCCACTGAAAAGCGTTGGAAAGTCATCGCCCAGCTCGCTGGTGGCATGTACGCCAGCATTCGTCAGGACGGCGGCATGGTCGCCATCTCCACGCCCATGGACAAGCGCCTCGAAGAGCTGAACCGTCGCCTCACGGCCACGTTGCTGCCCTCGGGTAGCCTGGGGGCGCGCAGAGCCGCCCACCGCCGCGCCGTGGGCAACGCCGCCATGGCACCCATGGCACAAGCCGAGAGCGCCGCTTACCGCGCACGTTCGGGCCGCCTCGACAGCGCCGACCTGCTCACGCGCATCGCCCGTGGCAAAAAACTAGGTGCCTTCAAAGAGAGCGAGCTGCCCAAGGCCCTCGCGGCGATGCCCGCACCAAAGCGCGCCGCCTATGTGCAGAAGATCCGCGCCCAGCGCAAAGCCCTCGGCGGAGCGATCGACAAGCTAGACAAGAAACGGCGCTCCTATATCGCAGCCAAGAAGCCCAAGACCAAGGGCTTCGACGACAGCATCACCAAGGCCCTCAAAAAGCAGGGCAAGAAGGCTGGCTTGGCGTATTAGGTAAGAGTCAGAGGCTTTGTTCGAGTGGACCTCTGTAACCACTTGCATGCTGATAGCTCCCCCTATGATGGCAGACTCGGCGTCCGTCAAGGGGATCACACAAAAAAAGGCCGGGGCAATCTCTCGCCCCGGCCTCGTTCTTTTACAACCGAACGTCTATGTCGTCTCAGCTACTTCTTGAGGATGCGCTCAGCCTCTTTGGCCACGAAGCGCTCTTTGTCACCCTTGTACTGCTTGGCGACCTTCTTACCCTCTTTCTTGTCCACATGGTAAATGGCGCCGAGGGCGGTGCTGCGGGTCAGAGGGCTGACGGTGCTGTTCTTGAGCACTTTCTTCAACACGCCGATGATCTCTTTGCGCTGGCCCTTGTCAGCCTTGTTGGTGAACCAGCCTGCGGTGGTACGCAGAGCGCTGATGTAGGTCATGTTGAACTTATTCTTCTTGATCATCGCTAGACCGGCTTTGATCACTTCGCTCTTCTTGTCCTTACAAACCGATGCGACACGGTAAGCAGCCGAGGCCGCCAGGTTCAGGTTGTCGTTGAGCATGTAGGGGATCAGCAGACCACAGACCTTGGCCTTCTCAGCGTCGTTGGGGCGCTCACCAAAGCCAAAGCTCTTGATGGCCGAGGCGGCGAGCTTGGAGTCGGAGCCCTTGATGGCCTCTTCTAGCTTGGGGAAGACGCGGAGCCGGCCGTTGGCCCAGAGCGCCTCGTAGCCCGCTTGCTTGGCGGTGCCTTCGCGATGACCGTCGATGGCCTTGATGACTTCGTCGTCCTTCTTCAGGGCGGTGCCCATGAAGGTGATCGCCTTTGCCAAGCGACGCACATGCTGGCGCTTGCGAGCCTCGGTGAAGTGCGGCAGGAGGCACTTGAAGACTTCCGCGTCGGCCGCCTCGGACATGCGACGTGCGTAGTTCATCGTGCTGATACGATAGCTAGCTAGGGCGCGCGCGAGGTGGTTCTTGTCGGCAAGCTTGTAGCAGTAGGTCATCAGGGACTCTTTGAGGCCCACCATCTTCTCTTGCTTGCGCAGGTTCTTCTCAGCGTCGCGGTCTTTGCAGGTCTTGCGGCGGATGTAGCCCCACTCGCCCACTTCACAGTTATCGAGCACGTTCTTGAACGCCGCGAGGACCTTGGTGTTGCCCTTCTCACCAGCTGCAGCTGCTGGTTTCTCAGTGCCCTTCTTGGGCTCGGTGGTCTTTGGCACCTCTTTGGTGTCAGCAGCCTTTTCTTTCTTGCAGCCCGCCAGCGCGAACGCGAAGAGCGAGACCACCATCAGGGCCATCATCTGTTTACGCATGTCAGCCTCCCTTGCTGTCGGAGCGACCGCTACCAGTCGCTACCCTTGAAATTCTCACCACAGAGCCCATGGATTGAGCCAGAGTGCGACGATTCTGCCGACCTTGGCTGCGCTATTAGAGGCTCAGAACAGCGCCATTTTCGTAAAAGCAGGGCGAGAGTCAAGACCTCGACACTCGCGAGCCAGCTTTTACGGATGTGTGCGGTCAACCTTGCCGCCCACAAGCCAATTAATTTCCTCGAAACCCTTACCAAAGACCAGGCGTTGGCGCTCGTCGCGACTCAGCGTAGCGCCTGCGTTTTTTGCGTCGTGGGTGAAGAGCAAGATGCCTTGCTCATCAAAACAACGCTGCAAAAACAGATGCTTCTCGTCTATGAGTCGTTCCGGATAGCGATCATAGCCCATGGTGATCGCTTGGCGGATCCAGGGGGTGCCTGGCACCAGATCGCCACAAAAGAACGCTGGCCCCCATGAAGTTTGTATCACCGTCAGCAGCTGCCCCGGTGTGTGGCCCTCAGAGAGCACATAAGAAAATCCCTGACCCAAGGGATGGGGATCGCCGGGGGAAACGATGACAAGGCGGCCAGAGGCCTCGAGCAAGGTCCTCAGTTCGCTGAGAAAGGATACGCGGTCGCGCAAGTGGGGCTCACATGCGCGCTGCCAAGCTTGCTCCCCCACGATGAACTGCGCTCGTGGGAAGACCAGCTCGGGCGCTCTGCCCTCGCACCAAGGGGAGAGCAAGCCCCCAGCGTGGTCGAAATGCAAATGTGAGAGAACCACCGCGTCCACCTGCTCGGGTGTGACCCCTCGCGCACGCAAGCTCTCGAGCAACACATGCCCATCACCGCTCACACCATAACGATCGCGAAGCTTGGGCTCGAAAAAGAAGCCAATGCCCGTCTCGAAGAGGATGCGGCGGTCGCGCTCGTGATCGATCAACAAAAAACCGCGGCAGGCGAGTTCGATGCGATTGAGCTCATCGCTGCGCACCCACCGCGACCAGAGCGCCTTGGGCGCGTTGCCAAACATCGAACCACCATCGAGCCACTGTCGGTTGCCCTCGACGGAGTAGAGAGAAAAACGCATCAACGACTCCTGGACGTTCGCAGCGCGAACCAAGAGAAAAAGGGGAATGACAGCTAAAGCGTCAAATCAGCGCCTGGGAGCAAGAGCCCTTGGGTCACCTCGACGTCATCGCCACAACACTCCAACCATTGGGCGAACTCTGCGGTGGCCTCACGCGCCAGGGCCTCCCCACCGGCAGCCAAGGGGAAATAGATCACGCCCAGCAGGTGCTGGGTCCCTGCCACCAGCTTGGTCGTCATACTGTCCTTGATGGGCGTCACTATGGGTATGGACTCACCCGCGCGCAGGGCACAACCACAGACGAGATCTCGTAGCTCGAGCAGCTGGCCCGTGGCGTTGAATATGTAGCGCTCGTCTTCTCGCCCGAGGCGCATCTCGAAGCGCTCACTCTGGGCGAGAGCCACATCCCAGATGGAAATGGGCACCATGAAACGTAGGCTGACAAGGTTGTTGGCGTCCACCGGACCGTTGATGCGCGGGAAACTCTCACCTTGGGCCGCACGCAACAGATACTCGTTTGCTGGCTTGCCCCGCCCTGTGGGTTTGTAGCCGCCGTTGCGGAGCACATCACGCGCTGCCTTGCGCCGCACGTCGCTCTCATCGTCCAAAGGCTGTTGACGCTCCTCGATGCATTGGGTCAGCGCGCTTGCCAACGGAGCGTTTCTTTTGCTAGTGGCAGGGGCGCTAGGAGCACCCGCCAGCAGACGGTGGCTATCTGTCACCACCACGCCACCGGCGTGAACCACCCCGAAAGCCAAGTCGTCTCGAGGTACGCGGTGGGTGATGTTGATCGTCGTGGTCTTGCTCATAGTATCTCTCATAAGCTTTGGAGCCTCGCTGGGCTCCTGAACTGAAGTCGCCAGTTTTTCACACACACCCCTGGGCAGCAATACTGGACAACGTTGCTAGGCTCACAGAATACGACAAGCATAAATCGGCAACAAAACCTTCCGATTGTCAACTCCACTGACCAGGGCGTCAGCACGCTAACTGGCTGTTTTTACCTAATACGATGCTGGCATGGCTCTTGTATATGGGAGCAAGCATCTCTTGACTAGCGCCACTCTACGAGGAGCCCCATCATGAAGACCCCCACCAAGCTCACGTTGCTTTGCCTGCTCTTTTCCAGCTTGTTGGTCACCCATGCACACGCTGACCTTGTCAAGGTGCGAAGTCACGCCACTGTGCATGGGGTGAAAGTCGCAAATCACGTCACCTTGAACGGCTTGCGCCAACTAAGCACCCACTCGACTCCAACCCTCGAAAAACGCGCGAGGAAGCTCGACAACGCCCTACGCGCCATGACATCAGCCCTCGAGCAAGGCACAGGGCCTGACTATGTCGAGTTCCGCCGCATCGTCGGCGCCACAAAAGTTGGCGGAAAGCTCCTCAACCAAAAGCACGTGCCAGGCACCTCCCGCAAGGTCAGCCAGGTCTACCGAGCCACGGCCCGCTACGGACTGGCTGATGTGATCGAGATCGCCAAGAGCCAAAAACTCGGCGACGACCGTGGGATCTCCGCCAAGACCCTCGCCAAAGAGGCAAAGCACCTGCTGCCCCCCGTTGATGCCTTTCTGCGGAACCTCAACGCCGCACACCTTTTGAAGAGCGAAAAGGCCCTCCTCAAAGAGGCAAAGAAGGCACGCAGTGAGATCGCCGCGCGGGCTAAGAAGGCGCGCAAGTAGCTTCTGGGCTCAAGACCACTTCAATTCATGGGTGGCAAGTGGAGCGACGAAGGCACATCGGGGTCGGCGAAACGCACCCGCACATCGTTACAGGACTTCACCGGCTCCCAAGTCAACTGCAGGTTCAGCTGATCCCCCACCTCGAAGGTTGCCCCTTCAGACGAAAAGACGATGGCCCGGCGAGCCAAGGGGTCGTCGCAGCACAACACAAACGATCCTGTGCCCAGCAGTTTTGTGCCGTTCTTCAGCAGCTTCAAGGTGACACGGCAAGTCGATCCCGTACCCTGAGTCTTGCTGGCATAGAGCCTCACCAGGGTCGTGCCCGCGCTGAGGGTCGTGCCCACCTCAAAGGGTTGTGAGCACCAAACCGCAGAGCCGCTGTTTCGTGTGACCGAAACCTCTGGGCCAGGTAGGGCGAAGGGGGCGACGATCAGATCGTGTTGCTTAGAGCTATCAGCGCAGTTCGCGCCAACATGTTCAGAAGACCCAGCGAGCAGAAAGGCGACACCTGGACCTGCGTCGGGATCTGTCGCCAGGTCACCGAGATCTGCAGCCAGATCTGTTCCGTCCAGATCTCCGTCAAGCACACCAGCATCCAGGGCTAACGTGTCAGCCACCCCACCCTCTGTGGAGACATTGGAGCTCGCCCGGACGCACCCACTGAGAGGGAGACAGAACAATACAAGCACTATCCTCCCGTAGCGCACCTATTCCTCATCCGGATGCGCCGTAGTCATCTTGGCAAAAGCCACCCGATCGCTGCCGTCATCCGCCAAGCAACCAAAATACTCGAAGGGGTGCTCCATGGCGTGCTTCATGGAGGCCATGCCAAAGCGCGCACCCAAGCCATCATCGATGCGCTCATCATAAGACCAGCGCACATGCAGCATCTTGCGCACAACGACCTTGCCGTCCTCCACCATGGGGCGGTCCTCGATCTTGCCCGCCATCATGAAGAGTGGGCAGTTGCCCCACTCGTAGAGGTGATGATAGCCCGGCTGCATACCCAGAGAACCGAGGTTGGCGATGAAGACCGACGTATAGAAACCATCGTGCTCAATGAAGCTCGGCATCAAGATGTTGTGGTAGTCGAGCCAACGCACCACCCCCACACCAAACTTGAGCAAGGGCCGCGGCCATTTGGTGAAGAAACCCAGCTCCTTGTCCTCGCGCGTCACCTTATCCGAGCGCACCACGTTGAGCTTGGCATGCACCCACTCGCAGAGGTCGCGAAAGGAATGCTCGGGATCAATCTTGTATTTGACCGCGGTGAGCTTGGCCTTCTTGTTGAGCTTCTGGCGCTTGGCTGAAAACGTGACCCACTCATCTTTGCGCTGGTAGAGGCGATGCCCTGAGAGGAATTGGTTCATCTTCGGGTTGTCACGCAGCGCAAAGCCGGTCGCCGCCACCAGGCAATGCGTCACATCGCAGGGAAACTTTTCGCGAGCCTGCTTCAGGTAGTCCAGCAACGACTCCACGTTGATGTAGTCATCAAAGTAGACCACCGACTCATTTCGTGTGGGCATGATGTAGCCGAGCATGGTGCGAAAAGGGTGCACTCGCTTGATATACTCACCATCGGAACGATTCTTTTTCATGTTCAAAACCACCCATAGAAGGAGCACGGCCCCCAGGCTAGCGTAGACCGCGGTCATCATTGATTGTCCTCAATAACCCCGAAAAAGACCGGGGATGGCGGGAACCTACCGAGATTGCCCCTAACGAGCAAGCCACCGCCCCGCTGCGCGCACTTGTGCGAGCTAAAAAGGCAGCCGCTCTTTCGCCCAGCTCGCGGCCTTGCCCAGCTCACCCTTCACATAGCCAAGCCCCGCGTTACGCACGCTCTGGATCTTATGCTCTGTGAGCCACATCACGCGCTGCAGGTTGTTGGCCTTGGTGCAGGTGCCAGCGGGCAGCACTTCGAGCATCTGACCGATCTTGGCCAAGGCTTCGAGGGTGTAGCCCATCTCCGAACGCGAATGCGCCGCGGTGACGTTGCAGCGCATGCGCTCTTTGCCAGGCGCGACCCCAGGTGAAACGAAGGGCATCATCAAGACGTTGGCGCCATGATAGAGATACGCGGCGAACTTCAAGGTCTGCATCTCATCACGCACCATGATCGGTGTGATGTGCGTCTCGGAGTTGTTGATATCGAGGCCGAGGTCGATCAAACCCTCACGAAAGAACGCGCCGTTGTCAGCGAGCTTCTTGAAGCGCCAATGATCGCGTTCGATGAAATCTAAGGCCGTGAGGGCCGCCTCCACCTGCGCCAGCGGCAATGAGGCCGAATAGACAAAAGAACGCGCCTGCAGCTTGATGTAATCTACCAGCGCCTGATCGGCACACACGAAGCCGCCCGTGGCGCCGAAGGATTTGGAGAACGTCCCGATCATGATGTCCACGTCGCGCAGCACCCCGTGGATCTCGGCGATGCCTCGGCCGGTGGCACCGAGTGTGCCAAGACCATGGGCGTCATCGAGGATCAGCGCCGCGTCGAACTCCTTGCAGATCTCGACGTAGTCCGCGAGGGGCGCCATATCGCCATCAACGCTGAAGAGCCCCTCGGCCATCACCAGCTTCTTGGGGTTATCGGATTTTTCGAGGGCGCGACGCAGCGCCTTGGGGCTGTTGTGACGGAAGAAGCGCAGCTCCATATCTGGGGCCGCTCCTTGCGCGAGGAGCGCGCCGTCGATAATGCTGGCGTGGCTGAGCTTGTCGAGGATCAACGACGTCTCATCATCACAGAACGCCTGCAGCACACCTACCAGCGCTTGATAGCCTGTGGTGAAGACCGCACAGTCGTCATAACTCAGCCACTGCGCAAGCCGCCGCTCGAGCTCTTCATGGCGCACGCTGGTGGCCTGAGGCCGCGCGCTGCCCAACCCGGTGCCATAGTGTTGCGTGCCCGCCACCGCGGCCTTGATCAGCTTAGGGTGCTGTGAGAGGCCGAGGTAATCGTTGGAGGTGAAGTTGACAAAGCTGCCCGCGCCCATCTTCACGCGAGGCCCGACGTTTTCAAAAGGGCGAAAGAATGGGAAAGCCTTTTGATCTTTGGCTTCCTGCACGCGCGCTAGAAGGTCGGTGGTCTTATCGTGAAGCCAGCTCATGGTGTGGATCCTTGGGTGTGGGTCGACCCTCAGGGGATCTTTCGAGGCGAAGCTAAGTGTTGGCTTTGGGGCTGTCAAGACGAGGCAGGGGTGAGCAGGGGGATCTAGTTGGTGGCCAAGCGGTCCACGGCTTCGTGCAGGGCGTTGGGCGTCAGCTCCTGGCCTACCATGCGCACAGTGTGCACGATCTCGCCCGTCTTGGCGTTAACACCAATGAAGCGTGGAAGGATGAGGTCGTGACCGTTGCCGTCGCGCACCACGATGTAATTGTCGCTGCTCTTGCTGGCAGCCTCATGCTTCGCCTTCGCCTTCGCCGCCTGGTACTGGCCGCGATTCTCGGCCTTGACGCTGACCTCGATCGCACGAGCGTTGTACTTCCAATTCGCCTTGATGCTCTGCCCCTGCCAACCAGAAAACTCCCCACGGCCCGAGCCTGGCATGACCCTCGAGGTGGTCTTCTTGGCCTCGAAGGAAGCACCTCTACCAAGGAGGTTCTGGGTGATGGCGTGGATGTCGCCCTGGCTCAGTGCGCTCTTGTGGTTAAGGACCTCCACCTCATAGCGCAGGTATTTCCCGTTGTGGCCCACGTGCTTGCGTGAGAAGCGAATATCTAGGTTCCCCTTCTCCCCGGAGATCTTCATGGGCAAGATCCCAGCGCTAGGACTTGGCACACCAGTGAGTGCCTTTTCCACCTGGATCATCAGCCGCTGCACCTTCTGTGCACCCGAGCGCACCACCTGCACGCCTCGCATATTTCCATAGCCGCCGCCGTAGCTAAAGACCCCACTCGAGGTGGTGTTCGTGTTCAGCTTCTTGTTCAGCCGTGCCTTGGTTTTCATCGCTGGGAGCGCAAAGGCTGGGGCAGCCAGAAGCATCGAGAGGGTAAGCGAGAGCAGTGTGTGGGTACGCATGGGCTCAGTCTCTGCAAGGGGCGATCCAATTTCGCAGACGTAATTACCGCTACTTACGAACGAACGCGGGTGGCTATGGAGTTTGCCGGGCCATACATGAGTAGCCACCAGTGGACTCTAGACACCATCCATGGAAGAACCCCAACGCAAGCAACGTATTAAACCGGGACCCTTCACCCTCCCAAGGAAAATAGGAGCACTCCCCATGCGCCTGAGTTGGATCCTCGCCCCTTTGCTTCTCGTCGGCTGTGCGACAGAAAAGACTGTGGGTGGTGGCAACCCCCGCACCCTCGCCCCCCTGCTCGGTGGCGGCCATGCAGCGAAGGTGGCCAGAGCAAAACCATCCACAGAGGCCGTGGAAGATTACACCGCAGATCTCGGCCTGCTGCGACAAGCGTGGCCCAACGTGCGAAGCGAGCTGCCCAGCCTACTACGAGCGCTCATCGCCCGAGGCAGCTGGACAGACATCCATCACTCTGTGACCACCCACGGCGACGTGCTGCGGGTGCGCCACCGACCGGCGATAATCGCCGAGACGCGAAAGCTGGTGCACGCACTGCGGGCGCGGCTGCTGCGCCCCCTCCACTTGCAGGTAGCGCTTGTGGAGGTCTCCGCGAGCACAGCCTCATCGATCTTTCCCACCAACCCCAAGAGCAAGATACGCAGCTTCGACACCACAGCGTTCCGCGCGGCCACGGGCCGCAAACAGGCGCGTGACCTCACGCGCGTCGCTTTCACCGCCTACAATGGTCAATGGAAGAGCAGCGAGCGCATGAAAAAACACGCCTTGCTCTCAGGGGTGAACGTATCAGGAGGGACGCTCACACCACGCATGACAACGCTCGTATCGGGTGCCTCGCTGCAAGCCGCCGCGTGGCGCTGGGGCGAAGACCGCGCCGTCTTGGCCCTTAGCGCCTCTTTCATGGGTGAAGCCCAGGGGGGCGTGACGTTGCGTCAGCAGCTTCACCGCGAGCTTCCCCGCGAAAAAACCACCGAGCGACGCTGGCAAGCCCACGATCTCGAGCTCTCGCTGCCCGTGCGCCAGCTGATGGAATACTCGGGCAAGCTCACCTTGGACCGAGGCGTCTGGACCGTCGCGGGCATGGCGCCACGTGACACAGGCCGCGTCTGCGCCGTGGTCGTCAAGGTGGACTGGACACCCCACGCAGCCCAGCCCACACACATCTCTCCTCAGAGCGGCGCCAACGATTTCGTGCTGGAGCTGATCCCCGTCGCCCTGCCCTCGGAGTCCCGCAGACCGTCGCGCATCCTCGATCAGCCCGACTTCCGCAACCGACAGTCCATCGAAGTGCAAGGCGCGAGCCTGCGCCGCCGCGCTCGCAGCAAGCAGGCAGTGCAGAAGAAGAATACCTATAACTTCCAGAGCATGTCCGGCGCGCTCACGTTATCGTCCACCGAGCGCGCCCGGGGAGACGCTCACTACCAGGTCTATTGGAGCAAGACGGAGTCCAGCAAGTTTCGCCCCGCGCAGCGCACGCTGCGGCCACGTTCACAGAGTGTGTTGGGTGCCATGCCGCCCCACCTCGAAAAGCTCAAGGCCGACGTGATGAAGGAGCGCTGGCCAGCGGGCACCGCG